>JBGPNP010000013.1:0-16576 GCA_041487575.1 Gaiellaceae bacterium
CGTCGGCGCCGACCTCGTCGGGAAGATCGAGGCCGGCATCCCCGAGGACGACCCGCGCAACCCGGCCGTGATCGCGGACAACGTCGGCGACAACGTCGGCGACTGCGCCGGCATGGCCGCCGACCTCTTCGAGACGTACGCGGTCACGGCGGTCGCGGTCATGTTCCTCGGAGCGGTGAACTTCCCCGCCACCGGCGTCGTCCTCTACCCGCTCGCGATCGGGGGCGTCGCCATCGTCGCCTCGGTCATCGGCACGCTCTTCGCGCGGGTCGGCCGCACCGGCTCGATCATCGGCGCGCTCTACAAGGCCGTCATCGTGGCCACGGTGCTCGCGGGCGCAGGGTTCATCCCGGTCACGCTCGCCTTCGACAACGAGCGCTTCAGCTTCTGGAACCTCTACGGCTGCGCCCTCATCGGTCTCGCCGTGACCTTCCTCCTCGTCGCCATCACCGAGTTCTACACCGGCACGCGCTGGCCGCCGGTGAAGGAGATCTCGCGCGCCTCGCTCACCGGGCACGCGACGAACGTCATCGAGGGCCTTGCCGTCGGGATGCAGGCGACGGCCCTGCCGGTCCTCGTCATCGCCGCGGCCATCGTCGGCGCCGCCCACCTCGCCGGCCTCTACGGGATCGGCGTGGCGGTCATGGCCCAGCTCGCCATGACCGGGCTCATCGTCGCCCTCGACGCCTACGGCCCGGTGACGGACAACGCCGGCGGCATCGCCGAGATGGCCGACCTCGACGAGTCCGTGCGCGGCGTCACCGACCCGCTCGACGCGGTCGGCAACACGACGAAGGCCGTCACGAAGGGCTACGCGATCGGCTCGGCGGGCCTCGCCGCGCTCGTCCTCTTCGACGGCTTCACGTCGGAGCTCGACCACCGCGGCCTGAGCACGGTCTTCGAGCTTTCGAATCCCTGGGTGATCGCCGGCCTCTTCCTGGGCGGGCTGATGCCGTTCCTCTTCGCCTCGCTCGCGATGCAGGCCGTCGGCCGCGTCGGCGGCCAGGTCGTCCAGGAGGTGCGGCGCCAGTTCCGCGAGATCCCCGGGATCATGGAGGGGACGGGCAAGCCGGAGTACGGCCGCGCCGTCGACATCGTCACCGGCGCGGCAATCAAGAACATGATGCTGCCGAGCCTGATCCCGATCGTCTTCCCGATCGTCGTCGGGATCATCAAGCCGGAGATGCTCGGCGGGCTTCTCATCGGGACGATCGTCACCGGGATCTTCCTCGCCATCTCCATGACGTCCGGCGGGGGCGCCTGGGACAACGCGAAGAAGCTGATCGAGGACGGCGCCCACGGCGGCAAGGGCTCGGAGGCCCACGCTGCGGCGATCACGGGCGACACGGTCGGCGATCCCTACAAGGACACCGCCGGCCCGGCGATCAACCCGATGATCAAGATCACGAACATCGTCGCCATCCTCATCATCCCGCTCATCGTCTCGATCCACGGCTGATGGCAGCCCGCGCCGGCGACAGGATCGTCATGCGGGCGAAGACGAAGCGGATCGCGCCTGCGGCCCGCCGCGGCACGATCGTCGAGGTGCTCGACCCAGACCAGCCGCGCTACCGCGTCCGCTGGGACGACGGTCGCGAGACCGTGATCGCGCCCCTCGGCGACTCGGTCCGGATCGAGCCAGCGGGCACGAGCCCCGACTAGGACTAGCGATCCGGCTCGGGTAGCGTCAGCCCGAGGCCGAAGGCGAGCGCAGGCAGGATCGCGACGGCGTAGAGCGCCGTCTCGAGGCTCGTTCTGTCGGCGAGAACCCCGAGACCCGCGCTGATCAGGCCGCCGAGGCCGACGCTGACGCCGAGGATGACGCCCGACGCGAGGCCCACGTGGCGCGGCAGGTACTCCTGGCCGAGGACGAGGGCGGTGCTGAAGTTCGCGTCCATGGCGACGCCGATCACGACGAGGAGGAGGAACGCGACCACGAGGTTCCGATTCGGCAGCGCGAGGACGGCCGGGAGGAGGACGAGCTGCGGCAAGACGAGCACGGGCCGGTGCCCGGCCCGGTCGGCGAAGTGGCCGCCGAGCACGCCGGTCGCCTTGCCCGCGCCGGCCGCGGTGATCAGGTAGAGCGGCACGAACGCGAGCAGCCCGAACGCCAGGCCGGTCTGGACGCCGATCAGGGAGGCGAGCCGCGCGAACGCCCAGCGGGTCTCCCGACCGACGCCGCCTGTGGCGGGCCTCGACGAGGCCTCGAGCCCGCGTTCTCCGAGCCGGCGCAGCGTGGGCACGGCGATGACGGCGCCGGCCAGGGGGACGAGCGCGAGGAGCGGCGTCGCGCGCAGGCCGAGGACGAGAACGAGCGAGCCGGCGGCGGCGTACGAGTAGCCGCGGTCGAGGACGAGGAAGGGGAGCAAGGCGGGCACGGCGCCCTGGCAGACGTCGACGCAGCCGTGCGCGACTGCGAGCGCGCTGAGCGACCGGCGGTCGAGCCGGTCGGCCCTCACGCGCCGGGGCCCGGGAACCCGATCTCCACGACGGCTCGGGATCGTACAGCGGGCCGGGCGGCGGCACCCGGCCCCGTTATAGTGGCCGCATGGCGACGATCGTCCGGGGCGCCTGCCCCCTCGACTGCCCCGATACTTGCTCCTGGGACGTCACGGTCGAGGACGGGCGCGCGGTCGAGATGCGCGGCGCGCGCGACCACCCGTTCACGCGGGGCGCACTCTGCGGCAAGGTGAACCACTACCTGGACGGGCTCTACTCGCCGGAGCGGCTCCTCTACCCGCACCGCCGCGTCGGGCCGAAGGGTGAGGGGCGCTTCGAGCGCGTCTCGTGGGAGGAGGCGATCGAGCTCGCCGCCGCAGGTCTTCGCGGCGCGATCGAGCGGCACGGGCCCGAGTCGGTCCTGCCCTACTACTTCGCGGGCACGATGGGGCTCGTCCAGGGGAACACGGTGGGCGAGCGGCTCTTCGGCGCGCTCGGGGCCTCGCGCCTGGCCCTCACGATCTGCACGGGGGCCGCGACCGCGGGCCTCAAAGCGACGCTCGGCGCGTCCGTCGGCTTCGACCCCGAGGATCTGGTGCACGCGCGGCTCGTCGTCCTCTGGGGGACGAACCTCCTCTCGGCGAACGTCCACCAGTGGCGCTTCGTCCTCGAGGCGAAGGAGGCGGGCGCGCACGTCGTCACGATCGACCCGCTCCGCTCGGATACGGCAGAGCGGAGCGACGAGCACCTGGCGCTCTTGCCGGGGACGGACGCGGCGCTCGCCCTGGGGCTCATGCGGGCCGTCCTCGACGCGGGCGCCGAGGACCGGGACTGGCTCGAGCGGCACACCGTCGGCTGGTCGGAGCTCGAGGCGCGTCTGGCGGAGTGGCCGGTGGAACGCGCCGCCGAGGTCTGCGGCCTCGAAGCCGGGGTCGTGCGAACGCTCGGCGACCGGCTCGCCTCGACGCGTCCGACGGCGATCCGCGTCGGTCTCGGGCTCCAGCGGCACGGCGGGGCCGCGGCGGCGATCCGGGCGATCTGCGCCGTTCCGGCTGTCACGGGCGACTGGCGGCACGTGGGCGGAGGCGTCCTGAGCATGACTCCCGGTCACTGGCTCCACGAGACGGCCGCGCTCTCCCGCCCGCCCGGCCTGCCGATGCCGTCGGCGCGGACGATCAACATGTCCCGGCTCGCGGAGGCGTTGACCGAGACCGACGACCCCCCAGTTGCCGCCCTCGTCGTCTTCAACTCGAACCCGGCGGCGACGGCGCCGGACCAGATGCGGGTGCGGCGAGGGCTCGCGCGCGCGGACCTCTTCACCGTCGTCCTCGAGCATCGACTCACCGACACGGCCGACTACGCCGACCTCGTGCTCCCGGCGACGATGCAGCCGGAGCACGTCGACCTCCAGCCGGCCTACGGGCACCACTACCTCGCCTGGAACGAGCCGGCGGTCGAGCCGCCGGGCGAATGCCTGCCGAACTCGGAGATCTTCCGCCGCCTCGCCGCGGCGCTCGGGCTCGACCACCCGCGCCTCCGCGACTCCGATCTCGAGATCGTGCGCCAGGCGCTCGACACGGAGGCGTGCCGCCGGGCAGGTGTGACGCTCGAGGCGCTCCGTGAGCGCGGGTGGATTCGGGCCGCCGACTTCGAGCGGGGCACCGCTCCCTTCGCCGACGGCGGCTTTCCGACGCGGTCCGGCAAGGTCGAGCTCGTCGCTCCGCGCCTCGCCGAGCGCGGCCTCGACCCGCTCGTCGGCTACGTCCCCCCGCACGAGGCCGCCGACGCCGAGCTCGCGCAGCGCTACCCGCTCGTCCTCCTTGCACCGGCGAGCCGTTTCTTCACGAACTCGACCTTCGCGGGCCTCGACTGGCATGCCGGCAAGATGGGCGCGCCGCGGGTGCACCTCCACCCTGACGACGCGGCCGCGCGCGGCGTCCAGAGCGGCGACCCGATCCGGGTCTGGAACGACCGCGGCGAGTTCCTCACCGAGGCGGCAGTCACTGACGCGACCCGGCCGGGAGTCGCCTTCACCTTCAAGGCGTACTGGCCGAAGCGGAGCTCCGACGGCCGCAACGTCAACTGGACCACGCCTGTCCGAGACACCGACCTGGGCGGCGGGCCGACGTTCCACGACAACCGGGTCGAGGTCGCGGCCCTCCCCGTCTAGGCGGCGCCGTGCCGCCGCGCCGCCGGCGCCGCACTCAGGGTCTCGAGCGGGTGCTCGGGACGCCCGCCCTCTTCGCGTCCGCCTACGGGAACGTCGGCTCGTCGATCTACTACGCGCTCGGCGTCACGGCCGTCTTCGCCCTCGGCCTCACCCCGCTCGTCTTCGTGATCGCGGGGATCATCTTCGCGGCGACCGCGGCGACGTACGCGGAGGGCACCGTCCGCTATCCCGAGGCCGGCGGCTCGTCGAGCTTCGCGCGCCATGCCTTCGACGAGCTCGTGAGCTTCGGGGCCGCCTGGGCCCAGATGCTGAACTACGTGATCACGATCGCCATCTCGGCGTTCTTCGTCCCGCACTACCTCTCGATCTTCTGGGGCCCGCTCAGGGACAACCCCTGGGACATCATCGGAGGCGCCGTCGTCATCGTCGTTCTCGTCGCGCTGAACATCGTCGGCATCCAGGAGTCGGCCAAGGTCAACGTCGTTCTCGCCGTGATCGACTTCGCCACGCAGATCCTGCTCGTCCTGCTCGGCGTCTTCGTCGTCTTCAGCCCCCACATCCTCAAGGCGAACGTGCACTTCGGTATCGCGCCGACCTGGGGCGACTTCTTCCTTGCGATCCCGGTCGGGATGATCGCCTACACCGGCATCGAGACGATCTCGAACCTCGCCGAGGAGGCGCGCGACCCGCTCAAGAGCATCCCGCGGTCGATCCGCCTCGTCGCCGTCGCCGTCTTCGCGATCTACTTCACCCTGCCGGCGATCGCGCTCTCGGCGCTGCCGGTGAAGCTCGTCGACGGCCACTTCCAGACGCTCCTCGGCCTCTCGCCGGACAAGGGCGGCTTCGCCAACGATCCGGTGCTCGGCCTCGTGGAGAACCTCGGCATCTCGGGGACGCTCCTCAGCGTCCTCAAGGTCTACGTCGGCATCCTCGCGGCGACGATCCTCTTCATCGCCGCGAACGCCGGCGTCATCGGAGCCTCGCGGATCACGTACGCGATGGCCGGCTACCGCCAGCTTCCGGAGGTCTTCAGGCGCCTGCACCCCCGCTTCAAGACGCCGTGGGTCTCCCTCGTCTTCTTCGCCGGGCTCGTCTCGATCCTCGTGCTCCTCCCCGGGAAGACGGACTTCCTCGGGACGATGTACTCCTTCGGGGCGATGCTCTCGTTCACGGTGGCGCACGTCTCCGTCGTCGCGCTGCGTGTGCGCCGCCGCGACGAGGAGCTCGCGTACACGGCCAAACCGAACCTGCGGATCCGTGGCGTCGAGTGGCCGCTCTTCGCGCTCCTCGGCGGGCTCGGCACAGGGGCCGCCTGGCTCGTCGTCGTCGTCCAGTCTCCCTTGACGCGGTGGGCCGGCCTCGCGTGGCTCGCCCTCGGCTTCGCGAGCTACGCCGTGTACCGCCGCTATGTCGTCAAGGAGCCGATGCGCGCGACGGTTCGGGCGCCGGCGCTCGTGCTCGGGCCCTCGCTCGAGCTCGAGTACCGGACGATCCTCGTTCCTGTCGTCCGCTCGGCCGAGTCGGAGGAGGCCCTCGTCGCGGCGGCGCGGCTCGCGGCCGAGCGACGCGCCACGATCGTCGTCGTGGCGGTGATCGAGACCCCGATGGAGCTTCCTCTGCACGCCGTCGTGCCCGAGCTGGAGGAGGCGGCGGACGATCTTCTCGACGAGGCGCGGGCGATCGTCGAAGGCTACGGGGTCCGGACGGTCACGAGGCTCCTGCGCGCGCGGCGCGCGGGGCCCGCGATCGTCGAGGAGGCAGCGCGCCGGAACGCGGAGCTGATCGTCCTGGGCGCTCCCCGGCTCCGCGGGCGGCGCGGAGCGCCGATCTTCGGGCGCACCGTTGACTACGTCCTCAAGGCGAGCCCCGTGCGCGTCCTCGTCACGGCCGGGAAGAAGGCCGCATGATCTGTCCGCGGAAAATGCTGCGCATTTTCCGCGGCAGGAGCTTGTCCCTTCGCTTCGCTCGGGAGCATGTCCAGGGCAGGGTTGCCCTGAGAGGCCCTGTGGCAGCCCTCCGGGGACGCGTGCCGTTTGCGGTTGACGTCCCCGGCCGAGGCGCAACACCTGACCCCAGGACAGATCCCCGGAGGGCGGAGGCGTGAGACGCCGCGTCACCGTCCTCCTCTCGGCGGCCCTCGTCGGGCTCGGCGTCGCCGTCGTCGTCCGCACCGCGCTCGCCGGCGTCGGCGGCGGGCTCGGGCTCCTGCTCGGCGGGGTCCTCGTCCTCGCCGGCGCCCTCCGGCTCTTCCTGGCGGCGCGCTAGTGGCGAGGAAGGTCCCCGGACTCGCCCGCGTGCTCGGCGCCGGGTCGCTCGCGTCCGTCGCGTACGGCGAGGTCGGCTCGTCCCTCTACTTCGCGCTCGGCATCGTCGCCCTCCAGGCGCTTGGGCTGACGGCGTGGGTCCTCCTCGCCGTCGGCGCCCTCTTCGTCGTCGTCTCGCTCTCGTACGCGGAAGGGGCGGCTGCGATCCCGGAGGCGGGCGGCGCCGCGACCTTCGTCCGGCGTGCCTTCAACGACCTCGCCGGCTTCGTCACCGGCTGGCTCCTCTTCCTCGACTACCTGATCGTCATCGCGCTGGCGGCGCTCTTCGTCCCGCACTACGTCAGCGCAGCGGTGGGCTGGGACGCGCTAGCCGACGGGCCGTGGGACGGAGTCGCGGCCGTCGGCGCCATCGTCGTCCTCGCCGCCGTCCGGCTCTTCCGGCGCGCCGCGGTCTACCGGCTCGCGCAGGCCGTCGCGGCGGTGGCCTTCCTGTCGCACGTCCTCCTCGTCGTCGTCGGCCTCGCGCTCCTCGGCTCCTCGAAAGGGTTCGGCGCCGGAGTCCACCTCGGCTCGGCGCCGACCTGGCACGGGCTCTTCTTCGCCCTCCCGCTCGCGATGCTCGCCTACACGGGGCTCGAGACCGTCGCGAACCTCGCCGCCGAGGCGCGTGAGCCCGGGAAGACCCTGCCGCGGAGCCTCTTCGCCGGCATCGGCGCGGTCGTCGTCGTCTCGTTCCTCGTCGCGGCCGTCGGCCTCTCCGCCTTCCCACCGCACCGGGTCGGAGGAGGCTTCCTGACCGATCTCGGCACGGCGTGGGTGCGGGCGCCGCTCGTCGGCATCGCTTCGGCGTTCCGCGGCTCGCTCCCGGGCTGGGCCGTGGATGCGCTCCGCGTCTTCCTCGGCGTCACGGGCGCCCTCATCCTCGTCGCCGCCGTCTCGACCTCCATCTCCGGGGCCGCTCGGCTCGCCTACTCGATGGCCCGACACGGGATGCTGCCTCGCGCCTTCGGGACGCTCGGCCGCCGCACGCTCGTGCCCCCCGCGGCGATCGTCTCGGCGGCCGTGATCGCCTCCGGTCTCCTCGTCGTCGCCAACGTCGTCGGAGAAGAGCTCCGCTTCCTCGCGAGCCTCTACAGCTTCGGCGTCCTCGTCGCCTTCACGGCCGCCCAGGTCGCCGTCGTCCGCCTGCGCTTCCGCGAGCCCGCCCTCGAGCGGCCGTTCCGCGTTCGCGGGAACGTTCGCGTTCACGGCGTCGAGGCGCCGCTCGTGGCGCTCGTCGGCGCGCCCCTGACGTTCGCCGTCTGGATCGCGGCCCTCACGACGCACGAGGCGGCGCGCATCGCGGGGCCGGTCTGGCTCCTCCTGGGCCTCGTCGTCTTCGCCGGCGTCCGCCGTGCGCGCGGCGAGGGGATCCTCGAGCGCGTGCACCCGGCCGAGCCGGACCTCGTGCCGGCGCCGGAGGGCGCCTACGAGCGCATCCTGGTCCCGCTCAAGCTCGGCCCGATCGGCGACGAGATCCTCGCGACTGCGATCAAACTTGCCGAGGAGCGCTCCTGCAAGCTCGAGGTCCTCCATGTCGTCCGGGTGCCCTTCGAGCTGCCGCTCGACGCCGCGCTCCCGGACGAGGAGGAGCGGGCGCGCGCGTCGCTCGAGGAGGCGCGCGTGCTCGCGGCCGAGCACGGCGTCGGGATCCAGGAGAGGATTGTGCGAGCGCGCTCCCTCGGTGAGGCGATCGTCGCCGAGGCGGAGCGCGCCGGCGCAGACCTCGTCGTCCTGGGCTCGGCTCCGCGCTGGCGGCGGCAGTCCCGCTTCTTCAGCCCGACCGTCGACTATGTGCTCAGACGGGCGCCCTGCGAAGTCATGGTCGTGGCGTATCCGCAGGGAGTCCTGGAGGAAACGGGAGAACCACTACAGTAGAGGCGTGAAGGCGCTGGTGATCGGGTGTGGGCGGGTCGGTGCGGCCGTGGCGAACGCCCTTCACGCCCAGGGGTGGGACATCGTCGCGGTCGACGAGAGCGAAGGGGCGCTCACCCGGCTCGGCGAGCACTGGCCCGGAGGGTTCGTCCTCGGGCACGCGCTGGACGCCGCCCTGCTCGAGTCCGCAGGCATCGCCGAGGCGGACGCCGTCGTCGTCGCGACGGACGGCGACAACACGAACCTCGTCGTCGCGCAGGTCGCGAAGCTCCGCTACCGCGTGCCGTCCGTTTCCGTGCGCGTCCTCGATCCGGCCCGCGCATCCTTCTATGCGGACCGTGGCCTGCGGATCGTCTGCCCGACCACCGACGCGATCGAGGCGCTCGTCCACGCGGCGCTCGCGACCGAGACGAAAGCCGGCTGATGTTCCTGCTCGTCGTCGGTGGCGGCCAGGTCGGCGCGAACCTCCTCCGGACGGTCGCCGGCTTCGGCCACGAGGCCGTCCTCGTCGAGTCCGGCCAGGCCCGCTTCGACGTGCTCGAGGAGGAGTTCGGTCATCGCGTCCTGCTCGGCGACGGGACCGAGCTCTTCGTCCTCGAGAAGGCGGGGATCCGCCGGCCGCCCGACATCGTCATCGCCGTCACGGGCGACGACGAGGACAACATCCTCATCTGTCAGCTCGCCCGGGAGAAGTACGGCGTGCCGAAGGTGATCGCGCGCGTGAACGACCCTCGCAACCAGCAGCACTTCGATCTGCTCGGCATCTCGCCGACGGTCTCCGCGACGCAGGTGATCATGGCGCTGATCGGGCACGAGGTGCCCCAGCACGCGCTCGTCCACCTCCTCGAGCTCCGCAAGGAGAACCTCGAGATCGTCGAGGTGGAGATCGACGCCGGCGCTCCGGCGGCCGGCCGCCGGGTCGAGGAGCTGCGGCTGCCCGAGTCCGCGCGCCTGATCTCGGTGATGCGAAACGGTAGGGCCGAGATCGCCGTCGGGGCCACCGAGCTCCGGGAGGGTGACCAGGTGCTCGCGATCCTCGAGCCGGGTAAGGAGGACGAGCTCCTGCGTGTCCTGCGAGGGGCCTAGCCCCTCATGCTACGCCGAGCGGCGGCGCCGGACCTGCGGCCCGGGTTGTCCGAGCGCTGCGTACGCGAGCGCCTGCATGGAGTCGTTGAGGGTCGCGAGCTCGTGGGCGATCCGCTGCAGCCCGTCGGCCGTGTCGAGCCGACGGTTGAGCGTGTGAACCTCGTCGCACAGCCGGTCCAGCCGCTCGAGCAGGGCGTCGAGCTGGCGGTCGTCGAGGTGATTGCGCGGTTCGAGCACCCGCGCTGATGTTAGCGCGACCGGCTACCGGCGCTCCTTGCCGCTCTCGTTGAAGCCTCGTAGGATCGGTGCCACTGTCATCTGAGCAAGAGGGGAAGGCGTATGCCGCTGTACTTGGACGTGCACACCATCGAAGGCGGCGTTTCGGCGGCCGATGTCGCGGCCGCGCACGAGAAAGACCTCGAGGAGCAGGGCAAGTACGGCGTCAACTACGTGCGCTACTGGGTCGACGAGAAGGCGGGGAAGATCTTCTGTCTCGTCGAGGCGCCGAGCGCCGAGGCCGCCAACACCGTGCACCGGCACGCGCACGGGCTCGTCGCCGACGAGATCTACGAGGTGAGCGAGGGGTCGTAGCGGCTACCGGCGGTCCGGGAGCTCTCGCGCGAGACCGGTCAGTCCTTCGGCCGTCGTGACTACGGTCGCGTCCGGGCCGAGGATGGCGAGGAGCCGCTCGCGGGCGCCCGCGCCCGCCTCCACGGCCTCCACCCGTCGTGCCGCGCCCAGGTGGGCGAGCGCGACGCGGGCGAGCGACGCGGGCGCGTCCGTGAAGACGCCGATCCGCCAGCCGGCGGCGGCCAGGGTGCGCAGCGCGGCGCTCGCCTCCGCGCGCGGACGCAGGTACACGGGCGCGCGGTCTTCGGCGTAGCGCTCGAGCGCCGAGCGCCAGTCACCGACTCCTGCCTGCGCCCAGCGGTCGAGCTCCGCGGCCGCGGCACCGCGGTCATCGGACAGCGCGGTCGGGTCGAGCGTGGCGATCGAGCCGAAGCGGCGGGCCGCGTCCATGAGGAAGTCCTGCCAGAGCGGCCTCGTGTCGCCGAGCGCCCGGTCGAGATCGATTGCGACCGCGCCGGTCACTTGCCCGCGAGACGCACGAGGAGCAGGACGCCGACGATGACGCCGGCGGTGTCGATGAGCCAGTCGAACGGCGAGCCGTGTCGACCCTGGACGAACGTCTGGTGCCACTCGTCGGTCGCCGCGTAGGCGGCGGCGAGCGCGATCGCGGCAGGCTCCCGACGCAGCGCACGGTAGAGGAGCGCTCCGAGGACGGCGTACTCGGTCAGGTGCGCGAGCTTGCGCAGGACGAGGTCCCACACGCCGAGACCCGTGTCGAGGCTCGGGATCGAGGAGAGCCCGAAGATGACCCCCGCCCAGAGGACGACGGGGATCCAGCTTCCGAGCCGCGTAGAGGCCATCCTGGGCCTCAGCCTAGTGGATCGGCTACCACCGGCCGATCCACTATCAGTAGTAGTCGTATCCGCCGAGGTCGCTCTCGAGGTCGTCGGCGACGCGCCGGAGGGCGGTGGAGAGGGTCTGCGTCTCGCGCATGCCTTTGAGCGTCGCGAGGAGGTCTCGCTTCTGCTCTTTCGAGAGCGCCATCTCCGTGCTTCCGGACCTGAGCCGGTCCTCGATCCCGACTGCGAGAGACCAGCGACCGATGAGCTTGAGCCGCGTCGTGAGCGCCGTCATGTCGCTCTCGTCCACGGCACAGCTCCAGCCGCTGCCTTTGAGCCGCAGGGCAGACATGGTCCGATGCTGACCGTTTCTGCGTCGGGGTGCGTCCCCACAGAGGGGGATGCTCGCGCCGAAAGAGGTGCGCACACCCGCCGAAGGTCCAGCGACGACCCGGCCCGGGTGCTCGACGATGAGGTGAACCAGGGGCCCCTGCCCAGCGGCCCCAAGCGAGACGGGAGTCTCGCCTTGCGGACGTCGCAGTCCTCTCTCGGGCCGAGGCTCCCGTCGACATTCCCCGGCCAGGCGCGCGGCGCGGCGCGCCTGGCCGGGGTGGTACTCTCTCGCCGAAAGCAAGGCGTGTGGAAAGGGAAGCCGGTGCAAGACCGGCACGGTCCCGCCGCTGTGAGGGGAGATGCTCTCCCGCCGAGACGCCACTGGCCTTCGGGCTGGGAAGGCGGCGGGAGAGGGAGCCCCGAGTCAGAAGACCTGCCGCCCGCCCGAGAATCGTTCCCCTCGCGGAAGGAGGCAACGTGCTTCACCGACTCCTCGTTCTTCTGGCGGCGCTCGCGGCGGCGCTTGCGCTCGCGGGCTCGGCGGTCGCGATCACCGTCCACGTGCGGGTGGAGGGCCTGACGACGACGATCTTCGGGGCGGACGAGCCGCTCCTCGTGCCGTTCGTCGGCCCGCTCGCCGCGGAAGGCGGCTCCGTCCACCCGCTTGCGAAGCCGACTGCGCTCGGCGCACTCGAGGCTGCGAGCCGCCGGGGCGAGTTCTTCTACCGCCTGAAGTCGCTCTCGTTCGGGCTCTTCGTCGACCGGATCGGCCGCTATCCGTCCGGCGGCTCCTCCGGTTGGGTCTACAAGGTCAACGGCGTCTCGCCGCCGGTCGGAGCGGCCGACTACGTGCTCAGGGACGGCGACCGAGTTCTCTGGTACTTCGCGAAGTTCGGCCCAAAGGGCGGGCCGGCGACGCTGGAGCTCGAAGGCTCGAGCCCAGGTTGCTTCGAGGCGGTCGCCCGCGACGACAAGGGAAAGGCGACCAAAGCGCGCGACGTCGTCTTTCTCGTCGACGGGAAGCCGGTCCGCGCGGCGAGCGGTGAGATCTGCCCGGCCGGCCGGCGGCGAACGCTCCGCGCGATGAAGCCCGGCGCCATCCGCTCTGAGCTCGTCGTCCTCCAGTAGGCCCGCTCGATGCGCCGTGTCGCCGCTCTGCTCGCGCTTACTCTCGCCCTCGCCGGCTGCGGCGGCGGGAGCGAGGCGGGCAAGGGCACCGCACACCTCTGGGTCACGCGCGATCGCGGGGCGAACCTGATTCTCACGGCCGATGTGCCGGCGGGCCTCACGCCGCTTCAGGCGCTCGAGCGCGAAGCGGACGTCAAGACCCGCTACGGAGGGCGCTTCGTCCAGGCCGTTAACGGGATCGCGGGGAGCCTCTCGGGCCGGCGAGACTGGTTCTACTTCGTGAACGGCATCGAGCCGGACGTCGGCGCCGCCGAGGTCACGCTCCGGCCGGGCGACATCGCCTGGTGGGACTACCGCTCGTGGGCAGGCTCCGGCCGGGAGCAGCTAGCCGTCGTCGGCGCCTTCCCGGAGCCCTTCGTCCACGGCTGGGCGGGGAAGCGCCGCCCGGTCGAGGTTCGCGCACCTGCGAGCCTCGCGCCGGAGGCGAGCGCGCTCGAGCTCCTGCTCCGCGGCGGCGGCGGCGGAGAGCCGAACGTGTTTCTCCTGCGGGTCGATCCGGCCGTCCCCGGGGCGGTGCTCGCGGCAACGCGGGGCTCGTCGAACGGCTCGCCCGTGACGTTCACTCTCGCCGGCTCCCTCACGGCCGTACGGGCGGCCGCGCATGCTCTTGCGGCCGACCCGGCCGTCGTCCGGCGCCGCTACGAGGCGCGTTTCGACGAGCAGGGGAGGGTGGTGGGTTGACGCCCGGAGGTCACGGCGGAACGACCACGCGTCGATCGCGGCCGGGCGGCCCGCGCTTCATTCGCTCGGGGGCTCTCAAGCTCGCTCCCGTCCCCGCTGCAATGCTCCTCGCCGGCGCCGGCGCGGCCGCGCTTCTCGCCCGCCATCCGGCCTCGGTCGGCGCGCTCGCCGGGCTTCTTCTCCTCGCGTGCCTGCGCGCGCCCGTGCGGCGCCGGAGGCTCTACCTCTTCGGCGCCCTCTCGACGGGCCTCGGCGTCTTCCTCGTCTCGCCCTTCCTCTGGGTCTCGGGCACGCACCCGCTCTGGCAGGGTCCCTCCGTGCCGGTGCTCGGCCGGATCGACGTCACGGAGGAGGAGCTCACGATCGCGGCCTTGAACGGCCTCCGCCTCGCCGCGATCGGGCTCGCCTTCGCCGCGTACGCGCTCCTCCTCGACCACGACCGCCTCGTCGCCGCGGCCGGTTTCGCGCGCCGCTCGGCGCTCGCGGTCGCCCTCGCAACCCGGCTCGTGCCGTCGCTCGAGCGCGACGCGGTCGGGCTGGCCGAGGCCATGCGCGGGCGAGGCGTCCGCCTCGAGGGCGTGCGAGGTCGCGCGCGCCTCCTCTCTCCGCTCGTCGCCGGCTCGCTCGAGCGCGCCTCGAGCCTCGCCGAGGCGATGGAGGCCCGCGGCTTCGGCCGCCCCGGGGCCACGAGGGCTCCGCGCCCGCCGTGGAGCCGCCTCGACCGCGCGGCACTCGTCCTCGCCGCCGGCCTGGTCGCCGTGGGGGCACTGTGGCTCTAGCCTCGGTCGAGAGCCTGACCTTCGCCTATCCCGGCGCGACGAGACCCGCGCTCCAGGACGTCTCGCTCGAGCTCCGGGACGGGCAGGTCGTCGCCCTCCTCGGCCCGTCAGGCTCGGGGAAGTCGACGCTCCTGCGCGCTCTCGCCGCTCTCGTGCCGCACTTCCACGGTGGCTGCTTCTCGGGCCGGGTGGAAGTCGCCGGCCTGGACACCCGCCGGGCCAGGCCCGCCGAGCTCGCCGGGACGGTCGCCACCGTGTTCCAGGACCCTGAGGACCAGGTGGTCATGTCGGTTGTCGAGAACGAGGTCGCCTTCGGCCTCGAGAACGTCGGGACGCCCCCACGCGAGATCTGGCCGCGGGTCCAGGAAGCGCTCGCCTCGGTCGGCGCCGCGCACCTCGCCGGCCGGCGGACGAGCGAGCTCTCCGGAGGCGAGCTCCAGCGCGTCTGCCTCGCCTCCGCGCTGGCGCTGCGGCCGCGTCTCCTCCTCCTGGACGAGCCCACCTCTCAGCTCGACCCGGCCGCCGCCGAGGCATTCCTCGCCCGCGTCGCCGGGCTCGGCTGCGCCGTCGTCCTCTCGGAGCAGCGGACGGCCCGGGCGCTCGCGCTCGCCGAACGCGTCCTCTTCGTCGAGGGCGGAAGGCTCCTCTTCGACGGACCGCGGGAGGCGGCCCTCGAATGGCTCGCCGCGAGGCGGCCCAGATATGCTGGCGTTGTCTCACAGGAAAACAGATTAGCGCCCAGGTCGGACGGAGCTGTCGCCGCGTGCCGCCTGGCGGGTGTCTCGTTTGCCTACGGCTCGGAGCGCCCGGTACTTGGAGGCGTCGACCTCGAGCTCCGTCGCGGCGAGGTTGTCGCGCTGCACGGCCCGAACGGCTCGGGCAAGACGACGCTCGCGAAGATCGCGGCCGGCCTGCTCGTCCCGGGGGCAGGAGCGGTTGCGCTTGCCGGAAGCGCCGGCTACCTGACGCAAGATCCCGGCCGCTACCTCGTCTGCGAGCGCGCTCTCGACGAGACGGCCCTCGCGGTCGGCGGGAACCGGGAGCTCGCCGAGGCCGCTCTCGCCCGCGTCGGTCTCGCCTGGGCGGCCGAGCGCCATCCGCGCGATCTCTCGAGCGGCGAGCGAGAGCGGCTCGGGCTCGCCGCCGTCGCGGTCGCCGAGCCCGACCTGCTCGTGCTCGACGAGCCGACGAGGGGCATCGACCCGGATCGCAGAGCCGAGATCGCCGAGTGGCTCTTCGCCTACGCCGCAGCCGGCAGAGGCGTGCTCGTGGCGACGCACGACGCGAGCTTCCCCGCGCACCGCCGTGTCTCGCTCGCAGGAGCGGGAGCCGCCTTGGGCACCGGGCCCGCCCGAGTCCCCAGCGCGTCCAACGGCTCGCTCGCGACGGGCCTCACGGATTCTTCGGACGCCGTACTAGCATGCTAACACGACGGCACAGAAGGGACCGCACGGCTTCGGCGACCGGGTCCGGCGCGCCGCCGCAGGCCGCGCCCGCGCCCTCCGGCGCCGGGAGCGCGGGCCGCCGGCGCCTGGTCGGCATCTCCGTGACGGCCGCGGCCGGCGCAGCGCCGGTCGCGCTCGCCGCCTCGGCCGGTGCGTTTGCAGCAGCCGCGTGGGCCGCGCTCGATCCCGCCCGGGCAGGGCTCGCACTCCTGCTCGCGGCCCTTGCCGTTGTCGCCGCTGGAGCGTCCTGGCTCGAAGGCGGGACTGCCTCGGCGAAGGAGCTGACGCTCGTGGCAACGCTCGGCGGCATCGCGGCGGCCGGGCGCGTCCTCTTCGCTGCGGTCCCGGGCGTCCAGCCGGTCACCGTGATCACGGTCGCGGCCGGGTGTGCGCTCGGCCTGCGCGCCGGCGTGGCGGTCGGTGGTCTCGCCGCGCTCGCCTCCAACTTCTTCCTCGGCCAGGGGATCTGGACGCCGTGGCAGATGCTCGGCTGGGCCGGCTGCGGTGCGGCCGGCGCGCTCGCGGCCCCGCTCCTGCGCCGGCGCGTGCCCTTCGCGCTCGCCTGCGCCGTGCTCGGATTCGGCTTCAGCGGGCTCATGGACGTCTGGGAGTGGTTCAGCTTCTACCCGCACACATGGCCGGCCCTCGTTCTCCAGGTCAGCCGAGGACTTCCCTTCGACGCCGCGCACGCCGCGGGCAACGTGATCCTCGCGCTCGTCGCCGGGCCGGAGCTCCGCCGCGTCCTCGAGCGCTACGAGCGGCGGCTGCGCACCGAGATCGCGTGGGTCTAAGTGGTCTCCACCGCAAATACGGCCCGCCTGACCGGCTGCAAACCGGCGTATCCCCGCGTCCTCAGTCGGCCCCATAC
>JBGPNP010000014.1:0-16382 GCA_041487575.1 Gaiellaceae bacterium
AGGGACGATCACTATGAGAGGCCACGGACAGCACAGCCGGGCATGGTGTAAGGGAGTCACCTCCGGGGTCTCCAGCATCCTCACGGGACATGAGGACGACCCCACGAATTGAGACGCATGGTGTAACGGCGCCCGCGTAGCGACCGGGGAGAAGGCTCCGGCCACCGCGGGCCCCAGACTCGTCGGTTCCACCACGAATCGACGAGAGGAGCACCAGGATGGCCGGAGACGGAAGGATGACGTTTGAGGATGTCGTCGCCAGCGTGCTCGCCGGCGAGTACGGCGACTTCGTTTGTGAGGCGGTGGCGATCGTCGCCTGCGAGCTGATGGAGGCGGAGGTGTCGGCCGAGATCGGTGCCGCCCGCGGGGAGGTGTCGCTCGAGCGCATGACCCATCGCAACGGCTGCCGCCCGCGCGGGTGGGAGACGCGGGTCGGCGAGATCGAGCTCGCGATCCCGCGCAAGCGTTGCGGCGCGGCGTACTTCCCGTCGTTTCTCGAGCCGCGGAGGCGCTCGGAGCAGGCGATCGTCGCCGTCGTGCTGGAGGCGTATGTGAACGGCGTCTCGACGCGCAAGGTCGACCGCCTGGTCGAGCAGCTCGGGATCCAGGGGATGACGAAGGACCGCGTCTCGGCGCTCTGCCGCCGCCTCGACGAGCAGGTGGAGGCGTTCCGGCAGCGGCCGCTGGAGGGCGACAACCCGTGCCTGTGGCTCGACGCGAAGCAGGTCAAGGTGCGCGACCAGGGCCACGTCCGCTCGCAGGCGCTCGTGATCGCCTACGCCGTGCACGAGACAGGCCGGCGCGAGGTGATCGGCCTCGACCTGGGCGAGGTCGAGTCAGAGGCCTTCTGGACCGAGCTCCTGCGCGACCTGCGCCGGCGCGGCCTCCAGGGCGTGCGCCTCTGCGTCTCAGATCAACACGAGGGGCTGCGCACCGCGATCGCCAGGGTGCTCGCCTGCCCCTGGCAGCGCTGCACCGTCCACTTCGTGCGCAGCATGCACCAGCACTGCCGGCCCTCCCAGCGCGGCCTCGTCTCGGCGGCGCTCAGGGAGATCTTCAACGCCGAGAGCCAAAGCCAGGCGCGCGAGCGGATCGGCGAGGTGATCGCCCGCCTCGCAGGGCCGGTGCCGAAGGTCGCCGAGCTGCTCGAGGACGCCGAGGAGGACCTGCTCGCCTTCTACGCCTTCCCAAAGCCGCACTGGTCGAAGCTCCGCTCGACCAACCCGCTCGAAAGGGTCAACCGCGAGATCGGGCGCCGCACCGACGTCGTCGGAATCTTCCCCAACGACCAAGCGGCGATCCGCCTCGCCGGCGCGCTCTTGATCGAGCAGAACGACGAGTGGCTCGTCGGCCGCCGCTACCTGTCAGCCGAGTCGCTCGCGCTCGCCCTCACCAACGAGGACGAGCGCGACCCCGAGCGAGAGGAGGTGCCAGCCCTCCAACCAGCCTGAGCCGCCCACCATCCGACGAGCGAGGGCGATACACCACCACAACCGACTTGACTCCCGGCGCTCGGGGCGTGACGCCGCTCGCCGTCGGCGGCACGCCGGCCAAGGCGTACGAGCGGCGGGCCGTCATCCCTGGAGTACCATGCGCATGCCGTGGCGCGACCCGTCCACGATCGGGGCGGCTGGCCGACCAGCGAGCCGATCGATACGAGCGAGCATCCACTCGCCGACTGGGAGCTGCTCGCCGACGCGCTTCAGCAGAGCCTCGTGCGCAATCGGGTGATGACCGTCGACGAGTTTCGGCGCGGGATCGAGAGCATGCCGCTGCAGGCCTACGAGGCGGCCGGCTACTACGAACGCTGGCTCTACTCGCTCGAGCGCATCCTCGTCGAGAAGGGCGTCATCGCGCCCGGGGAGATCGATCGGAAGCTCGCGGAGCTGGCTGGATGAGGTACCGTCCGGGCCAGCTGGTGCGCGTACGCGACGCGCCGAGCGTCGGGCACGTCCGCACTCCGTCCTACGTCAAGGGCAAGGCCGGCCGAGTCGAGCGCGTGCACGGCGTGTTCGGAAATCCGGAGTCGCTCTCCTACGGCGGCGACGGCCTGCCCGGGCAGCCGCTCTACCTTGTCCGCTTCGAGCAGCGCGAGGTCTGGTCCGGCTACGCCGGGAGCGCGGACGACACGATCTACGTCGACGTCTACGAGCACTGGCTCCTTCCCGCGGAAAATGCTGCGCATTTTCCGGGGATTGGTTTGTCCCATCGCTTCGCTCGGTGGCCGCGGAAAATGCTGCGCATTTTCCGCGGGGGCTGGCTTGCCCCATCGCTTTGCTCGGGAGTGAAGTGAAAGCCGCCCAGGTCGAGGTCGGCTAATCATGGATCAAGATCACGATCACGAGCCGATCGCTTCGGATGCGGAGCTCCCGGCGGCCGCGCGAGCGCGCGCGCTTGAGGCGCTCCTCGTCGAGAAGGGCGTCCTCGCCCGCGAGGAGATCCATCGCTCGGTCGACTGGCTCGTCTCGCGCTCGCGGGCCGACGGCGCCCGGCTCGTCGCGCGCGCCTGGGTCGATCCGGAGTTCAAGGCGCGCCTCCTCGCCGACGCGCGTGCGGCCGCGGCCGAGCTCGGCCTCGACGCCGGCCCCGCGCCACGCGTCGTCGCCGCCGAGAACACCGACGGGGTGCATCACGTCGTCGTCTGCACGCTCTGCTCCTGCTACCCGCGCGCGCTGCTCGGGCCACCGCCTGCCTGGTACAAGAGCCTGGCCTACCGATCGCGCGCCGTCTCCGACCCGCGCAGGGTGCTCGCGGAGTTCGGGCTCGAGCTCGACCCTGACGTGGAGCTGCGCGTGCTCGACTCGACGGCCGACATCCGCTACCTCGTGATCCCGCGCCGGCCGCCGGGCACCGAGGGTCTCGGCGAGGACGAGCTCGCCGAGCTCGTCACGCGCGACAGCATGATCGGCGTCGCCGTGCCGGCGGCGCCCGCGTCCGCGACGGCGGACTCCTAGCGAGAGGCCCGGCCGTGCGAGGGCCGGGCAGCGGGCTGGAGCTCGTGGGCTGGGGCACGAGTCAAGGCCTGCGGTACGGTTCCGTGGATGACGGAGCCGATCGATCCCCGCGTCGACATCGGCCACGTCCACCTCAAGGTGGCGGACATCGACCGCGCGCTCAGCTTCTACTGCGGAGTGCTCGGCTTCGAGCTGCAGCAGCGCGTCGGCGACCAGGCGGCGTTCATCTCGGCGGGCGGCTACCACCACCACATCGGCCTGAACACCTGGGAGTCGAAGGGCGGGCCGCCGCCGCGGCCCGGCACGACGGGGCTCTACCACGTCGCCATTCGCTACCCGACGCGGGCCGCGCTCGCCGACGCGCTCCGCCGGCTCCGCGCAGCCGGCATCCGTCTCGACGGCGCCTCCGATCACGGCGTCAGCGAAGCCCTTTACCTCAGAGACCCCGATCAGAACGGCGTCGAGCTCTACTGGGACCGGTCGAGCGAGGATTGGCCGCGAACGGGCGACGGCGCCCTGGCGATGGTAACGGCCCCGGTCGACCTGCAGGACCTTCTCGGCACCGCGGAGGAGCACTCCGGTTAGCGGGTCGGCAGGCTCCTCACCCTGAACCGTCGAAGGTATAGGCGAGCGCCCAGTCGAGGGCTAGCCAAGAGTGCTGCCGCCAGCACGAAGTAGCCACCGAGCGCACCGGCGGGAAGTGCGCCGGCGTGCACGAGAGCGGCAGGATCTCGTCGCGCACCGATACGCCGAGGCGATCCCGCATGAAAGTCCGGGCGCTGCGTAGCGCGCGACCAACATGCCGGGTGGCGTGACCCCGCGGACGCGGCTAGGGGAGCTTCACTTCCGGGACGTCGAGGCCTCGCAGGGCGAGCGTCGTCCGGCGCCGCAGGATGTCCTCCGGACGGCAGGCCCACTCGCGGCGCCGTGCATAGACGGCCTGGGCGACGACGTCCTGCGCCTCGGGGTGGAGCCGGCGCAGGAGCTCGGGGCGCTCGTCGGCGCCCTCGAGCACCTCCTCGGCGAGGCTGCCGTACAGGTGGACGAGGTGGGCGCGCAGGCCCGGTTCGAGGTCCGGGAAGCGGCGGGCGAGGCGTCCGGTCGCCTCCGGGAGGTCGGTCGCCCCGGGGAGCGGGACGGGCGTGCGGTCGAGCCGGTGGAGGCCCAGGTCTGAGCGGAGCGCCTCGAGCGCGCCGAGCGCGATGCGGCGGTACGTCGTCAGCTTGCCGCCGGCGACGGTGAGCATCCCTGCCGGGCCGCGGAGGTAGGAGGTCTCTCGCCGGGCGGTCGCGGTGTCGCGACCGGCGCCGGGGAGGACGCGGAGCCCGGCGAACGCCGAGCGCACCTCGTCGCGGCGTAGCACGGTCCCGTCGAGCGCCGTCCCGGCCTCCGCGAGGATCTGCCTGACGTCCTCCTCGGTCGCTTCCACCCGGTCCGGGTCGCCCTCGTAGAGCGTGTCGGTCGTGCCCAGGAGGAGCATCCCCTCCCACGGCACCGCGAAGGTGACGCGCACCCGATCCTGGAAGATCGCGAGCGCGGCCGTCCAGTCCTCGGGCAGCGGCAGGACAACGTGCGCGCCCTTGGAGAGCCGGCAGGAGGGCCCGGCATGGGGGTCCTCGAGGCGCCGGACAGCGTCCACCCACGGCCCCGTAGCGTTGACGACGCTGCGCGCCGCAACCGACACGCCGGCCACCTCGGCGCCGCCGACCCGGCGGCCCGCGATCCGGAGCGCGGTCGCCTCCGCGTAATTGAGGACGGTCGCCCCGCGGTCGGCCGCCGCGCGGACGTTCGCGAGGCAGAGGCGGCTGTCGTTCGTCCAGGCGTCCGAGTAGAGGCCGCAGCCGCGCAGCCCGTCGAGGCGGAGCGGCGGGACGTGGCGGCGGGCCCGCTCGGGGCGGGCGAGGCCGGCGAGCCGCTCGCGCGCGATCGTCGAGTAGAGCCAGAGCCCGGCCTGGATCGTGAGCGGGCGGTACGGCCCGCGCTCGTAGAGCGGGACGAGGAAGGAGAGCCTCCGCACGAGGTGCGGGGCGACGATGCGCATGAGGATCCGCCGCTCGGCGTGCGCCTCCCGGACGAGGCGGACGTCGCCGAGCCGGAGGTAGCGCAGACCTCCGTGGATCAGCTTCGAGGAGGCGCTCGAGGTCGCGCCGCCGAAGTCACCGCGGTCGACGAGCGCGACCGCGAGCCCGTGCCGCGAGGCCTCGTTCGCGATCCCCGCGCCGACGATGCCCCCGCCGATGACGAGCAGGTCGAAACGGCGGGCCCCGAGCTCCTCGAGCGCTCTCCCCCTCAGATCCACAACGGGTTCGTCCAGGCCCTCCGCCCGGCCGAGTCCTCAACCTCGACTCGCCCGTACCGTGCGAGCGCCGGTCGCTCGAGCCGGGCGACGACGATCTCGCCGTGGCCGTTCGTCTCGAGGATGTCCGCGTGGCCCGGGTAGCCGGGCCGCTCGGCGTTCGCGCGCGCTCCCTCCCAGCGGCCCGTGACGAGCGTAACGCTGCGGGCGGGGCTGCATCGGACTCGGACCGCGTCCGCGGTCACGTCGACCGCGTCGATCTCGGGACCCGCCGAGCTGTAGAAAGAGCCTTCTCTGAGCGCCGCGAGCACCGCCGCCGGCGAACGCTCAGGGCAGCGCGCCCAGACCCAGCCGGCGACGCTGTCGTGGGGCTGGTGGTGGGAGTCGTCCGTGGCGAGGGCGTAGAGGAGCCGCCCGGCCTCGAGCGTCTCGTCCCAGTGGAGAGCGGCGAGCCCGCGCCCGGTCTCGAGCTCGCAGGCGGCGTTCCAGACCTCGACCCCCACGAGCCCCTCGCACGCCTCGAACTCGGCCGTGCGCAGACCGCTCCAGTAGGTGTGGGCGAGATAGGGGACGCCGCCGTGGGCGAGCACCCAGGCCACCGTCTCGGGGAGGTCGTCGAACTCACCGTCCGGCAGCTCGGGGTCGGCGCCGATCCCGAGGGCGAGCACGTGCGCGTCGAGCCCCGAGCCGGCGACCGTCGCGTTCAGCTCCGCGCTCGGCACGACGAGCATCGGCCCCGGCGACGGCTCGACGGTCCGCACCCAGTGGTCGGTCAGGAAGAGGACGTCGAAGCCGGCGGCCTCGTAATGCCGCACCACCTGCTCGGGCGGCAGGTCACCGTCGGAGTTCGTGGTGTGCGAGTGGAGGGCGCAGCGCAGCCAGTCGCCGTCGGCGTCGAACGGGTGCGGTAGGGCGGGCATCGGCAGGAGAGCCTACCTTTGCGCCGCCCGGGCGAGCGCGCTCGGCCAAGACGCATGCGATCATCGGCCCGCATGCCGGTCTCGGCTCTCCTCTTCGCCCTCGCCGCGGCCTTCGTCCACGCCCTCTGGAACATCCTCCTCGCCCGCGCGAAGGATCCGGAGGCGGCGACCGCCGTCGCCCTCGTCGTCGCAGAGATCGCGTTCGCGCCGGTGGCGTGGCTCCTCTGGCGCGCCGACCATGCCGTCTGGCCATACGTCGCCGGCAGCGCAGCCCTCCACCTCGTCTACTTCGTGCTTCTCGCCGCCGCGTACCGGCGCGCCGAGCTCTCCGTCGTCTACCCGCTCGCCCGTGGGACGGCGCCCGTTCTCGTCCTGATCGTCGGCGTGACCGCATTCGGGGCGTCGCACTCCGCCGGGCAGGTGCTGGGGGTCTGCCTCGTGGCCCTCGGCATCCTGCTCGTCCGGGGCCTGCGCCGTCCGGCCCAGGGGAACGGGGTCGCCTTCGGGCTGGTCATCGCGTGCTGCATCGCCGCCTACACGCTCAACGACCACGCCGGCATCGCCCACGCGAACCCGATCGCGTACCTCGAGGCCGTGCTGCTCTTCCCGACGCTCTTCTATGCGGCCGGGACTGCGGCTCTGAAGGGGCCGCGAGCGCTGCGGGCCGAGGTGAGCTTCTCCGTCGTCCTGGCCGGGCTCGCCACCTTCGGCGCATACGCGCTCGTGCTCGCCGCGCTCGCCCGCGCTCCCGCGGCGCCGGTGGCCGCGGTGCGCGAGACGAGCGTCGTGATCGCGGCCGCCCTCGCCCGGGTGCTCCTCCGGGAGCGGGTCGGCCCGGCGCGGCTCGCCGGGGCGGTCCTCGTCGCCGGCGGCGTCGCGCTGCTGAGCTTCTGAGGTCCGGCCGCGCGACCGGGGAACGCTCAGATGAGGACGACGACGGTGCCGTCCTCGACCTCGACGTCGAAGACCCGGGCGCGGATCCGCGGGTTGACGAGCGCCCGGCCGGTCGCGATGTCGAACTCCCAGCCATGCCAGGCGCAGCGAAGGACCCGGCCCTCCCGTGCGTACCGGTAGCGGAAGTCGGGCGTCGCCTCCGTCGTCCCGGTGAGCGGGCCGAGGCAGAGCGCGCCGCCCTTGTGCGGACAGCGATTGTGGAGGGCGTAAAACCGCGCGTCGACGTTGAAGACGCCGACACTTCGGCCGTCGAGGTCGCAGATGAGCCGAGCGCCCGGCGCGAGCTCGCCCGCCTTGCAGACCGGGTAGCGCTTCCTAGGCCGGCTCGCCGCGATGGCCGCTCACCCCGGCAGCGCCGGCCGCGGCGACCGGAACGGACTTCGTGTCGCGCGATGGGAAGCCGTACAGCTTTCGAGCGTTTCCGTCGAAGACGGCGTCCCCCCAATCGGGCGGGAGGCGGATACCCGTCGGGTCGTCGAAGTCCCAGTGCGGATAGTCGGAGGAGTACATGAGCACGTCCTTCCCGTGCATCGCGTCGAGCACGTTCCAGAGCTGCTCGACGTTCTCCGGGTCTTCGAGCGGCTGGGTCGTCATGCGGATGTGCTCCCAGGCGTACTCGCTAGGCAGCCGCTTGAGCCAGGGCGTCTCCTTCCTGAGCGCCTTGTAGTCGGCATCGAGGCGCCAGAGGAGAGCAGGGAGCCACGCCGTGCCGAGCTCGACGAGCACGAATCGGGCCGTAGGGAACCGCTCGAACACGCCCTGACAGATCAGGCTCGCGACGTGGCCCATGCCCGTCTCCATGCAGAGCGTGTGGAACTCGATGTAGTACGTCGGCGGCCCGCACCCCGTGGGGTTCTGATTGACGCCGGCCGTACCGCCGAAATGGGCGGCGACCGGGAGCCCGACCTCGACGGCCGCCTCCCAGATCGGGAGGTAGAACGGGTCGCCGTAGGGTCGTTGCGACCCGCTGGAGAGGAGCACCTGGACGATGTCGGGATGTGAACCGACCCTCCTGATCTCCGCAGCGGCCCCGTGGGGGTCCTGCGGCGCGACGATCATCGATCCCTTGAGCCGCGAGTCCCAGGCGAGCCACGTGTCGATGAGCCAGTCGTTGTGGGCCCGGGCAAGCGCCGACGCGTAATGCGGATTCGCGATCGTCGAGACCTCCATGATGTCGTCCCCGGTCAGGATCGCGTACTCCACGTCGAAGCGATCGAGAAGCTGCTCGCGCATGAGCTCGTAGTCGGAGCCGGCGAACGCGCCGTCCGGGGGAACGGCGTCGGCGCGCGTGTAGCCCTCCGGATGGAGCCAGGCGCGATGGGCCACGGGGAGAACCTTCGGTCCGAGCTCACCGCGCGCGAGGTAGTCGCGGAAGTACGGCTCGAGGTACGGGAGCAGCACCTCCGCGGACTTCCAGGTGTTGTGGACGTCGCAGTCGATCACTTGGGTCGCTCCACCGGGGCCGTGCCACTATAGCCCTGTGCACGGCGGGGCAACAATTGCGTCCGGGTCGATCTAGGCTCCCTTCTCCCATGCCGGATTCCAACGCTTGCGAAGCGGTCGCCGGTCAGGTGCGCGGCGGAGTGGAGACGTAGTGAAGACGGAACTCGATACCGGAGCCGTCGAGGCCCGTGAAGGGCGGTCGCGAGACCTGAGGCCGCTCTTCGAGCCCCGCTCGGTGGCCGTGCTCGGCGCCTCCGACGATCCGGCCAAGTGGGGCAACTCGGTCGCGCGCGCGCTCTTGCGCTCGGAGCGCCGCCGCTCCGTTTATCTCGTCAGCCGGGGGAAGCCGGCGATCCTCGGCCGGCGTACCTACCCCAGCCTTGCCGAGCTTCCGGAGCCGCCCGAGCTCGTCGTGCTCGTCGTCCCCGCCCATGCCTTCGAGCAGTCGGTGGACGCAGCGCTCGGCGCCGGGGCAAGGGCAATCGTCGCCATCACCGCCGGTCTGGGCGAGACGGGAGAGGAGGGTCACGCCGTCGAACGCGCCGTCGCAGAGCGCGTCCGCGTCGCCGGCGCGCTGCTCCTGGGACCGAACTGCATGGGCCTCGTGGACAGGGCGACCGAGCTCGACGCCGCGCCGTGGCTCGAGCTGCCGCCCGGGGAGATCGCCTTCGTCTCCCAGAGCGGCAACCTCGCCCTCGACCTCGCCTACCGGGCGCGGGACGCCGGGCTTGGGTTCTCGCGTTTCGTCTCGCTCGGCAATCAGGCCGACGTCGAAGCGGCCGAGGTGATTGCGAGCTGCGCGGAGCACGAGGGGACGCGCCTCGTCGCCGTCTATTGCGAGGACTTTCGTGACGGACGGGCCTTTGCGCGGGCGGCGCTCGCGCCGGCGCGGGCGGGCAAGCCCGTCGTCCTGCTCGCGCCGGGGCGCAACGAGGCCGCCGCCCGCGCCGCCCGCTCGCACACGGGCTCGCTCGCGACGGCGGCAGCGGTCGTCGACGCGGCCTGCCGGGCCGCGGGGATCTTCCGCGTCCACACGCCCCGGGAGCTCGTCGACCTGGCCCTCGCGCTTTGCCGTTGCCCCCGGCCGCGAGGCCGCCGCCTCGCCGTCGTGACCACGGGAGGCGGGAACGGCGTCATCGCCGCCGACGTCGCGAGCGCCGCCGGTCTCGAGGTGCCGGCGCTCAGCGCAGGACTCTCGCGGCGGGTCGAGGCGCTCGTGCCCGAGGTCGGCTTCGCCGGCAACCCCGTCGATCTCATGGGCTCGAGCATGAACGACCCGCGCTCGCTCGTCCGCGTCGCCGAGGCGCTCCTGGAGTCCGACGAGATCGACGCGGTCATGCTAACCGGCTCGCCGTTCGCGCTCTGGCACGGATTCGCCGAGGAGCTGGCCGCGCTCGAGCCGGAGACCGTGCCTCTGTTCACGGCGATCGCCGAGCGAACGGGGAAGCCGCTCGTCGTCAGCACCGACAGACCGGAGACGCCGGCCGCCTGGGCTGCGCGAGACGCCGGAATTCCCGTGTACCGCGACGTGGAGTCGGCCGCAGCCGTGCTTGCCCGCCTCGCCGAGGCCGCTGGACGCCCGCCCGAGGGCGTCCCGGACATTCCCCGGCCCGCCCGGCCGGAGGTCGTCTCGGCGGGGTACTGGGAGGCGCGGGAGCTCCTGGAGGCGGCCGGCGTTGCCTTCGTCGACGCGCGTCGTGCTCGGGACCCGGAGGAGGCGCGGGCGGCCGCGGCGGAGATCGGCTACCCGGTCGCCCTCAAGGCCCTGGGACTCGTGCACAAGTCGGACGCAGGTGGAGTCGTGCTGGGCATCTCCGGCCCGGCGGAGCTCGAACGGATCTTGTCAGAGTTGAAAACATCACTCTCGCCGGAAGCGTACTCCGTCGAGCGGATGGAGCCGGTTGCGGAGGGAATCGAGCTCCTCATCGGCTGCCGGCGGGACGCCCGGTTCGGCCCGATCGCGCTCGTCGGGCTCGGAGGCCTCTACGCCGAGCTCCTGTCGGACGTGCAGCTCGCGCTCGCCCCCGTCGACGAGGCGACGGCCGAGCGGCTCCTGCGGCGGCTGCGCGGCGCCCCTCTCCTTCTCGGCCTCCGTGGCCGGCCTGCCGTCGACCTCGCGGCGGCAGGTCGCGCTGTCGCGGCGCTTTCCCGCTTCGGCGCCGCCCATCCTGAGATTGCCGAGGTCGAGGTCAATCCGCTGCTCGTCACGCCCGGCGGCGTGCTCGGGCTCGACGCGCGGATCGTTCTGGACACACGGGAGGCAGACGGAGCGTGAGCTGGAGCGGGGAGATCGCGATCGTCGGGGCCTTCGAGTCGCCGCGCCGCCGGGCGCCCGGCGTACATCCCTTCGAGATCCAGGCTGAGTGCGTGCTCGGGGCGCTCGAGGATGCGGGCCTCACGCTCGCCGACGTCGACGGCTTCTGCACCGCCGCGGGGTTCCCCGGCGAGGGAGCCGCCTGGATGGGCGTCTGCGAGGTCGCTGAATGGCTCGGCATCCACCCGACCTTCGTCGACTCGACCGACATCGGCGGGGCGGCGCCGATCTCGCACGCGGGCCATGCCGCAGCCGCCATCGCGACGGGCATGGCCGAGGTGGTCGTGGTCAGCTACGCCGCCTGCTCCTACTCCGGCCCGGCCGACTTCGACACGCCGCCGCCCGGCTGGGGGCCGTTCGGCTACGAGACGCCGTACGGCTTCACCACCGTGGCGAGCTACGCCCTCGCGGCGCAGCGGCACATGCACGAGTTCGGGACGACGCCCGAGCAGCTCGCCGAGATCGCCGTCCAGTGCCGCGCCAACGCGGCGTCCAACCCTCACGCGCGCTACCGAGACCCAATGACCGTCGAGGACGTGCTCGCCTCGCCGATGATCGCCTCGCCCCTGCGCCGTAACGACTGCTGCGTCGTCACCGACTCGGGCGGCGCGATCGTCCTCGCCGGCAGGAGCCGTGCCGCCTCGTGCCGCAAGAAGCCCGTGTCGATCCTCGGGTTCGGCGAGGCCCTCGGGCAGATGCAGATGAACCAGATGTGGCCGTTCACCGAGACCGTCGCCCGGGTCTCCGGCCCGCGCGCAATGGCGATGGCCGGTATCGCCCGCGACGACATCGACTGTGCCCAGCTCTACGACAGCTTCACGATCACGGTCCTGATAACCCTCGAGAGCCTCGGCTTCTGCGCCAAGGGCGAGGGTGGGCCGTTCGTCGAGAGCGGCGCCATCGCGCCCGGCGGCGCGCTCCCGATCAACACGGACGGCGGCGGGCTCTCGTCGAACCACCCCGGGAGGCGCGGGATCTTCACGCTCGTCGAGGGCGTGCGGCAGCTGCGCGGCGAGAGCCCGGGCGTCCAGCTTCCCGACCCGAGGATCGTCCTCTGCCACGGCACGGGCGGCTCGCTCTCGGCCACCGCGACGATGATCCTCGCGGTATAACCGCGAAAAATGCTGCGCATTTTCCGCGGAGGATGCTTGTCCCTTCGCTTGGGAGGACGTCGTGAATCTATGAGCGAGTACGCGAAGCCGCTGCCCGTTCTCGACGACCTCTCGCGCGTCTACTGGAAGGCGGCCCGGGAAGGCCGGCTGCTCCTTCAGCGCTGCCGGGCCTGCGGAGAGCACCAGTTCTACCCGCGCCGCCACTGCGTCCACTGCTTCGCGCCCGACCCCGAGTGGGTGGACGGGAAGGGCACCGGCCGGCTCCACACGTTCTCGGTGGTCTACCGGGCGGCCACGCCTGGGTTCGGCGAGGATGTGCCCTACGTGTTCGCAATCGTCGAGCTCGAGGAGGGTCCCCGGTTGACCGTGAACGTCGTCGACACGCCGCTCGAGGAGCTTCGCTGCGACGTGCCCGTGCGCGTCGTCTTCACGTCCGCGACCGACGACTTCGCGCTCCCCAACGTCACGCTAAGTGGAGACCACTAAGGAGGCCTGATGGGGCGGATCTACCTCGAGGACATCGAGGTCGGGCAGGAGGTCACGACCGGCCGGCGGACGATCTCGGAGGCGGACATCATGGCCTTCTGCGGCGTCTCGGGCGACTTCAACCCGCTCCACACGGACGAGATCTTCGTCCGCGAGGAGACGCCGTTCCGGGGGCGGATCGCGCACGGGCTGCTCGTCCTCTCGATCTCGAGCGGTCTCAGGAGCGACCTGGACGGCTGGCACCTGATCGCCTACCTCGAGGCACAGCGGCGCTTCCTCGCCCCCACTTACGCCGGCGACACGATCCACGCGCGCTGCCGGGTGGAGTCGGTGCGGCGCTCGCGCTCCCGGCCGGAGACGGGCATCGTCACGCTCTCGGTCGAGGTCGTGAACCAGGACGGCGAGGTCGTCCAGGCGGGCACCGACGTCGTCCTCGTCGGCGCCCGCACGAGCGGGGAGGCGGCGCCGTGAGAAGGCTCGAGGGAAAGACGGCTCTCGTCACAGGCGCGGCCGGCGGCATCGGCTCGGCGATCGCGGTGCGCTTCGCAGACGAGGGCGCGGACGTGGCCTGTACCGACATCGACCTCGCCGGCGCCGAGGCCGTCGCCGGGAGGATTCGCGCGGCCGGCGGGAAGGTGGTCGCGCTCGAGCACGACGTCGCCCGGCGCGACTCGTGGGAGGCGGCCGTCGCGCGGACGCTCGAGGCCTTCGGGGCGCTCGACATCCTCGTCAACAACGCCGGCATCACCCGCGACCGGACGCTGCTCAAGATGACCGACGAGGAGTGGGACGCCGTCATCGACGTCCATCTGCGCGGGACCTTCCTCGGCTGCCAGCACGGCCTTGCCGCGATGCAGGAGCGAGGCTGGGGCCGCATCATCAACCTGTCCTCGTACGCGCTCCTCGGCGCCTTCGGCCAGACGAACTACGCGGCGGCCAAGGCCGGGATCGTCGGGGTGACTCGCACCGTCGCGCTCGAGGCGGCGCGTTACGGCGTCCTCGTGAACGCGATCGCACCGGGGTCGGTGGACACGCCCATGCTCCGGGCCGTGCCCGAGGATCTGCTCGCGGGATACAGGGAGGACATCCCCCTCAAGCGCTTCGCCGAACCGACCGAGATCGCCGCTGTCGCGGCCTTCCTCGCCTCCGACGACGCGAGCTACCTGACCGGACAGACGATCCACGTCGACGGCGGCGCGAGCCTCGGCTAGTGCCCCTCCAGGCAATGTCCTCCGGCTTCTGGCGGCTGCAAAGCGGCGCCATGCGTCGTCCTCGGTCGCGCCCATACCGGCTTGGTATGGGCGCTCCCTGTGTCCTAGCCTGGCTTGCTTTTCGCGCGCCAGAAGCTCGGCAACCTCACCTGAAGGGGCACAGCGTCGCTGCCCACACCTGGCAAGAAGGAGGAGCGACATGAGCTCGACTCCCGCCGATCTCCAGCAGGAGGTCGTCGCGCTGGCGCACGAGTTCGCGGAGCGCGAGATGCGCCCGGTCGCGGCGCACTACGACGAGGCGGAGGAGTTCCCGTGGGAGGTCTTCCACAAGGCCGCGGAGATCGGGCTCACGTGCTTCGACCTCCCGGAGGAGTACGGGGGCGGCGGCATCGACGGGCTCTTGCCGAGCGTCCTGATCCTCGAGGAGCTGGCCTGGGGAGACAGCGCCATCGCGGGCTGCATCGAAGGCGGCAGCTTCTTCGCCGGCCCGATCGTCGCCATGGGCACCGAGGAGCAGAAGCTTCGCTGGCTTGCGCCGCTCTGCGGCCCCAGGCCGCCCGTCGGCGCGCTCGCGACGACCGAGCCAGAGTGCGGCTCGGACGCGGCGGCGATGAGGAGCCACGCGAAGCGCGTGGACGGGGGCTACGTGCTCAACGGTCAGAAGACGTGGATCTCGAACGCGCCTGTCGCCGACCTCTACATCGTGTACGCAACGATTGCGCCTGGCACGCGCTCGAAGGGGATCACCTCGTTCGTCCTCGAGAAGGGCGATCCGGGCTTCGTCCTCGGGCGCAAGCTGCCCAAGATGGGTAGCCGCTCTTACCCGGCTGGCGAGCTCTTCTTCGAGGACTGCTTCGTGCCGGAGGACCGCCGCATCGGCGAGGAGGGCCAGGGCTTCTACGGCGTCATGCGCTGGTTCGAGTGGACGCGCGTCCAGATGGCCGCGAACTCGCTCGGGATCGGCCGCGCCGCGCTCGAGTACGCCGTCGAGTACGCGAAAGAGCGCCACGCGTTCGGGAAGCCGATCCACGAATACCAGGCCGTCTCCTTCCGCCTCGTGGACGCCAAGCTCCGGCTCGACCAGGCGCGGCTCATGGTCCACCACGCGGCGCGACTCGCCGACGAGGGGAAGCCGTTCACGACGGAGGCGTCCATGGCGAAGGTCGCCGCTTCCGAGGCGGCCTGGTACGCGACCTGGGCCTGCTGCCAGACTCTCGGAGGTTACGGATACTCCCGCGAGTATCCGGCGGAGCGCTGGCTCCGCAACGCGAAGCTCGAGGAGATCTACGAGGGCACGAACGACATCCAGCGCATGGTCGTCGCGCGGAGCCTGTTCAGGTCCTAAGAGGCGCCTACGCGGCCGGCGCTGCGGCCGGGCGACCGGCGATGCGTCGCTCGATAGCCCCCACGGCCTCGCGGACGGGGTCGAGGGCGGCCGCGCGTGCCGCCTCGTCGAAGCGGAAGGAGGGGCCGCTCACGCTGACGATGGCGAGGAGCTCGCGCTCGGCGCCCGTGACGGCGACGGATAGGGCTGCGAGGCCGTCCTCGAGCTCGTCGACAGCGACGCTGTACCCCTGCTCCCGGATCTGGGCGATCTCCGCCTGGAGGGCGCCCGGATCGGTGATGGTCGCGCTCGTATAGGAGGGGAGCGGCTCGGCGAGGAACTCCTCGAGGCGGGCTCCGTCGTACGAGGCCAGGAGGAGCTTCCCGATCGAGCTGGCGTGCAGCGGGTAGGGCTCGCCGGAGAACCTGACCGGGGCGATCAGCCGGGGCGGGTCGATGTGCTCGACGACCTCGAACGCGCCGTCCGGACGCACGGCCGTGAGGTTCACGGTCTCCCCGACGTCCTCGGCGAGACGCCGGAGCTGCGGCAGGGCCACGGTCTTCAGGAAGACGCCCTGGTCGCCGGCGCGCCCGAGGCGGATGAGCTCGAAGCCGAGGACGTACCGGTCCGAGTCGGGAAGCCGGGACAGAAAGCCCTCGTCCTCGAGCGTCCGGATCAGCCGGACGGCTGTGGCCCAAGGAAGGCCGGCCCCTCGCGCGAGCGCGGACGCCGTCGCACCGCTCGTGTCGACGCTCGCGGCTCGGAGGATTGCGATCGCCTTCTTGACCGACTGGTTCAGCTTCACGGTTCGACCGCCCCGTCTTTGTTCACTCTACGAACAAGAGCGTTCACGATCATAGCGGCTGCCGGACGAATCGCCAGGGGGCGGCAACGTGACTCAGGCAAGGCGACATGGCACTTGACTCACCCAGTCAAACGTGCTTGAGTTTTGACCGCTTTGAATAGGTCTATTCACATAGTGAACGCAGCTGGCCACCAGGTCCGGGGTTCAAGACAAGGAGGACGGGAGCGATGACGGTCGCAGATGAGCGGAACGAGGGCGCACGCGCGGAGCAGGGGCTCACCCGCGAGGAGCTCCTGCGGCGAGGAGCAGCGGTCGGCGGCGCGCTCGTCGCAGGCGGGATGCTCGCCGGGACGGCGGGAGCGGCCTCGGCCGCCGCTCAGCCGAAGAAGGGCGGCGTGTTCAAGATCGGGGTCGAAGGCGGTTCCGCCAAGGACTTCATCGACGGGCAGAACATCATCCAGAAGCTCGACATCTCCCGCCTCGTGGCGACCTTCGAGGGCCTCTCCTACTTCGACGAGAACTACAAGCCGGTCAACTCGCTGGCGGAGGAGCTCACGGCCGAG
>JBGPNP010000015.1:0-16298 GCA_041487575.1 Gaiellaceae bacterium
GGCTCGTCGAAGGGCGGATCTCGAAGTGGTCGTACTTCGGGCGCTGGGCCTGGACGAAGTGGTCGAGGGTCGCCTGGGAACGGCTCCAGACGCGCACCTCGCTCCAGCGGAAGACCTCGTTGCAGGTCTCGAGCGCGCCCTCGGCCATGTGGCCGGCGCCGACGACGGCGAGGATCTTCGAGCCCGGGCGGGCCATGTGCCTGGCGGACACCGCGGCGGCGGCGCCGGTGCGCATGACCGTGTGGTAGCTCCCGTCGCAGATCGCGAGCGGGAAGCCGGTCTCCGGGTGGGTGTAGACGAGGATGGAGAAAACGGTCGGGAGGTCGAAGCGCTCGCGGTTTCGCTCGCGGATCGAGACCCACTTGCAGGCGGCGGCCTCGGGCTCCTCGATGTAGGAGGGCATCGCCTCCCACTCGCCGGGGTACTTGTCGAGGACGATGTGGCTCTTCGGCTCCATGAAGAAGCGGCCCTCGCCGTGCATGCGGTAGGCCTGCTCGACGCACTGGACGTACTCCCTGGGGCTGACGAGCCCCATCATGTCCGTGCGGCTCAAGATGAGGGTCTTGCGATTGCGCCAGCTCTCTGTCTCGGGCATGGGGCGATTGTAGGGTTCTCGCGTGGTCGAGACCATGCTCGGGCCCGTGCCGTCGGAGGCGCTCGGCTTCGTCTACGCGCACGAGCACGTACTGACGCGCCCGCCCGCGTGGCGCCTCGCCGAGGATCCGGACTTCCTGCTCGACTCGCCCGAGAGGAGCCTCGCGGAGCTCGAGCGGTTCCGGATCGCCGGCGGCGGGACGCTCGTGGACGCGACCGCGCGGGACTGGGGGCGCGACGCGCGGGCGGTGCTCCGGGTGGCGCGGCGGACGTCCGTGCACATCGTCGCCGTCACCGGTTGGAACCGAGGCGACTACGGCGAGGAGGCGCTCGGGGCGGGCGAGGACGAGCTGGTGGCGATCATTCTCGGCGACCTTTCCCGGGGTATCGACGGCACCGAGGCGCGGGCCGGGATCGCGAAGCTCGGGACGAGCGACGGCGTCGTCCTCCCCGTGGAGGAGCGGATCGCGCGGGCGGTCGGGCGCGTGCAGGCGGAGACCGGCTGCCCCGTGCTCACGCACACGACGCGCGGGACGATGGCGCCGGAGCAGCTCGACCTGCTCGAGGCGGCCGGAGCGGACCTCGGCAAGGTCGCACTCAGCCACATGGACCAGAACCTCGACTTCGGCCTCCTGGCGGAGCTCTGCGCGCGGGGTGCGTACGTCTGCTTCGACGGGATCTCGAAGGCGAAGTATGCGCCGGACGAGGCGCGGATCGAGATGCTGCGGCGGCTCGTCGAGGCCGGGCACGCGGAGCGGGTGCTGATTTCCGGAGACATGGGCCGGCGGTCGTACCTCGTGGCGTACGGGGGCGGGCCCGGGTTTGGGCACATCCTCGGGGAGTTCGTTCCCCGCCTCCGCCGCGGGGGTTTCTCCGACGAGCTCGTCGGGACGATCTTCGTCGAGAACCCGGCCAGGTGGCTCGACTGGCCAGGCCTACGCTGAGCAAGGCCGCAGACTCCGCCTCGTCGCAGGCTCCGCCCTCGGGGCAGGCTCCGCCCTCGTCGTTTGGATCGCTGGTTCAGTCGCTGCGATCGAGGGCTGAGCTGCGCCGCCGCGCCCAGAGCGCTCGGAACGCCCCGTCGAGTACCGGGTAGAGGCCCTTGTACAGCTCGACGAGGCCCCGGTAGCGCTCCGTCGCCGCGGGATCGGGCTCCACGAGCTCACGGACGCGCGCTGCGGTTCGTGCCGCCTCGGCCATGCCCGTCAGGAGCCCGACTCCCGCGCCCGCCGAGAGCGCCGCGCCCCAGCACGTGTAGTTCGACTCCTCCATCAGGAGGTACGGGGTTCCGAGCACGGAGGCCTTGATCTGCGCCCACAGGCGGCTGCCCGCGCCGCCGCCGATCACTCTCACCTCGGTCGGCTCGAAGCTCGGGTCGAGCCGGCGCGCGGCCTCGACGTAGCACGCGAACTCGTAGGCGACGCTCTCGAGGTGGGCGCGGTAGAGGTGCTCCGGGCGGTGGCGCCACGTGAGGCCGACCCACGCGCCCGAGACGGCCGGCTCGTAGGGGCAGACTCGCCCGCCGAGGTGGGGGATGCACACGAGCTCCTCGCTACCCGGCGGGAGCTCCGCGGCGAGGTCCTCGAGCTCCGACGCCTCGCTCCCGAGCGTCTCGAGAAGCCAGCGGAACGTGAGCCCGGTGCCGCTCGTGTACCCCTGGGCGTGCCAGAGGCCCTCGATGCCGGAGGCGAGGCTGATCAGGACGCCCTCCTCGACGTCGGGAGCGAAGCGGGTGCCGCAGATGCCGATGTGGTCGGAGGTGCCCGCCGTGTCGACGGTGACGCCGGGGTCGACGGCGCCGGCGCCGAGCCAGCCGCACGGCCCGTCGCCCGGGGCCGAGACGAGCGGGATCCCCGCCGGGAGCCCGGTCTCGGCGCAGAGCCGCCCGACCACCTCCCCGGCCGGGACGACGCGCGGGGCCAGCCCGGCCTCGACTCCCCAGAGCTCGCAGAGCTCCGGCTCGACCTTGCCCGAGCGCACGTCGTAGACACCGAGGAAGCCGGACGAGGAGCGATCCACCCACGCTTCCTCCGGGCCGGCGCCGGCGAGCCGGAGCGCGACGTATCCCGCCGGCTCGACCATCCGCGCGGCTCTGGCGAAGCTCTCCGGCCGCTCACGGCTCCACCAGGCCGACTTCGGCGCGAGGTACGGAGCGAGCCCGCCGAGCGCAAGCAGTCGCGGCGCTTCTCGCACCATGGCCGCGTCGATCTCGCCGGCGGCGCGCCCGTCGAGCCAGGAGAGGTGGGGGGAGACGGCGCGCCCGTCCGCGCCCACGAGGACGAGCCCGCCCATCTGGCCGGTGATGCCGATCCCCGCTACAGCACGCGGGTCCACCAGGTCCGCCAGTCCCCGCAAGGCCGCCAGTGCCGACTCCTCGAGCACCTCCGCCGGCTGCTCGGCCCAGCCCGGCGCCGGGTGCTCGAGCGCGACCGGCACGGAGGCCTCGGCCACGAGGCTGCCGTCGAGCGTGAACGCGCAGGCCTTCGTCGCCGACGTCCCGGCGTCGAGCCCGACGAGGAGCCGCTCCACCGCCTACGCCGGTTTGCGGGCGATCGCCTCGACCTCGACGAGGAAACCGCCCGCCAGCCCGGCCTGGACCGTCGTCCGAACCGGGTACGGCGGCTGGAAGTACTCGCGGTAGACGGCGTTGAAGGTCGGGAAGTCCGCGAAGTCGGTCACGAAGGCGTTCACCTTGATCACGTGCTCGAAGCCGCACCCCGCCGCGGCCAGGCAGCGGCCGAGGTTCTCGAACACCTGGCGCACCTGAGCCTCGAACTCCGGCGAGACGACGTTGCCGTCGCCGTCGAAGGCGACCTGCCCCGCCGTGACGACGAGGTCGCCGCTCACGACGACCGGCGAATACGGCGCCTTCGGGACCGCGAGCCCATCCGGTTGCAGAGCCTGACCTTCCACGTGCCCTCCTCGAGTTCGGCCTTTCCCGTATCCCTACCACACGGCATGGTTGCCGCTGCAAGGGCGGCTGTGTTATAGACCCCTTCGGAAAGCGTTTCCAGCCTGCGGAAGCAAGGCTTCAGCACGCAGGGAGGCGCGCAGGCCTTGCACGAGTATCCCCAGGAGGAGGCCGTGACGATGCGGGATGGAGAGGATCTTCAGGACCGGGGCGAGCCGAGCGACGAGGCGGTGCGCCGGCTGCTGAGCCGGCTGGACGTCGTTCGGGGCGGCGTCGTGGCCGCGGGGGCCGTCGGCATCGGCTGGCTGCTCGCGGCGTGCGGCGGGGGCGGCGGGGAGACCGCGCCCACGCCTCCCGCCGCGAGCACAGGTGCCGCTCAGACCGGCGCCGCCGCGCCGCCGCCGGCCGCGTCGGTGCCCGCCGGCGCGGGCGGCGAGGTCGAGAAGATGACGTGGGTGATCAACGGCGAGGCCGTCTCGATGGACTACGCCTTCGCCTACGACTTCAACACGAACGTCGCGGTGACGAACATCACCGAGCCGCTCCTCCGCTACAGCCCGGAGGGGGAGCTCCAGCCGAACCTCGCCGAGTCGTGGGAGCAGGTCGACCCGACGACGCTCAAGATCACCCTCCGCGCGGGCGTCAAGTTCCACGACGGGAGCGAGATGACGGCGGAAGACGTCGCCTTCAGCCTCAACCGCCACCGGGAGAAGGACATCAACGGCAACGGCCCGTCCTACCTCTCGACCTTCCACGAGCGCGTGCAGGACGCGACGGCGAGCGGCCCGCTCGAGGTGACGGTCAAGTTCGTGCAGCCCGACGCGATCTTCCTCTACGCGCTCGGGACGATGGCCGGCGCCGTCGCGTCGAAGGCCTTCATCGAGGCGAACGGCAAGAAGGTCGGCACCCCGGCGGTCGGGATCGTCGGCACCGGCCCCTACAAGTTCGGCTCGTGGACGAAGGGGCAGGAGATCGTCCTCGACCGCTTCGACGGCTACTGGAACAAGGAGCGCGCGCTCAAGGTCAAGCAGTTCGTCGTCAAGATCATCCTCGACGAGGCGACCATCGTGCAGGCGCTCACGGCCGGCGAGGTGGACGGCGTCTTCGGCACCGCCCTCTCGGGGAAGAGCGTCCAGGCGCTCGCGGGTGCGAGCGACGTCACCGTCTACCGGTCGCCCTCCTACCAGGTGCACTACCTGATCGTGAACACGCAGATGGCGCCGTTCGACGACCAGCGCGTGCGGCAGGCGCTCTCCATGGCGATCGACAAGGCGGGCATCCTCCAGTCGACGTGGGGCGGGATCGGCCAGGCCGGGATCAAGTCCCCGGCGACGCCCGCCATGTGGACGTACGAGCAGGACACGTTCAAGGCGGCCTACGACGCCCTGCCGTCCTTCGACCTCGACATCGAGAAGGCGAAGGCGCTCGTCAAGGAGGCCGGCGCCGAGGGCGCGAAGGCGGAGATGCTCGTCGCGCTCCCGTTCGACGAGGAGCAGGCGGTCGCGATCCAGGCAGCCGGGAAGCAGATCGGCCTCGACCTCTCGCCGAAGAAGCTCGAGCTCACCGACAAGATCTCGCGGGAGTTCGCCGGCAAGGAGACGAGGGACTACCACCTCTCGGTCAGCCAGTGGGGGGCGGACATCCCCGACCCGGCCGGCAACCTCCTCGTCCCCTTCTACTCGAAGAACGTCGTCACGAACAACTCCGCCTACCACAACAAGAAGGTGGACAAGCTGCTCGAGGCCGAGCGCGACACGACCGACCCGGTCGCGCGGGCGAAGGCGCTGACGGACGCGCAGGCGATCATCGTCCCGGATCAGCCCTGGATCGTCTTCTACAGCCCGGACTCGGTCATGGTGCTGAACAACCGCCTCGGCGGCTACCAGATCCGGCCGCTCACGTACTGGGACCCGTTCGCCGCCGACTTCAGCGGGAAGTAAGACGTGCCCGAGAGCCTGCCCGAGCGGGTCATCCGCGAGCTCTCGGTAGGCATCGGCCCGCGGCTCGGTGGGAGCGAGGCCTCCCACCGAGCCCGGGACGTGATCGCCGGGATCCTCGGGGAGCTCGGGCTCGAGGTGCGGCTGCAGAGGTTCGCCTACGTCGGCTGGGACTACGAGCGGCCGCCGGCGGTCTCGCTCGTCGCGCCGGTCGCGGAGGAGCTCCCTTGCGCGCCTGCCGCCTTCTCCGCAGCGAGCGGCGGGGCGGTCGAGGGCACGGTGCGGCCGGACGGGAAGATCATCATCATCCCCGACCTCTTCGAGATGACCCGGCTCGCCGTGGACGTCGGCGGCGAGAGGGCGGCCTCGCTGCTCGTACCGCCGCTCGCCGGGCCGCCGTACCCGCTCCCGCTCTCCCAGAGGACGACGCCGGAGCCGGCGGTCTACGTCTCGAAGGAGGACGGCGACCGGATCCAGGGCTGGCTTGCCGAGGGCAAGGAGGTCCGCGCCCGCGTCGAGACCTTCGGCCGGCACGTCCCCGGGACGGTGGATTGGAACGTGATCGGGCGGCTCCCCGGCGAGAGCGACGAGATCGTCGTCGTCTCGAGCCACTACGACACCGCGATCGGCGCGCCCGGCGCGATGGACAACGCCTCCGGGGTCGCCGCGATGGCCGAGGCTGCGCGGCGGGCGAAGGAGCGCGGCGTCCGGCGCACGCACGAGTTCATCGCCTTCGCGGCCGAGGAGTGGATGCTCTTCGGCTCGGAGCACTTCGCGGAGGAGCTCGCGCGCACGGGCGAGATCGCCCGCTACAAGGGCGTCGTCAACTGCGACCCGCTCGGCCCCGGCGACACGCTCGAGGTCTGGGTGGGCCCCGAGGAGCTTCGCGGGCGCGTCGACCGGATCCTCTTCGACCTCGGCGTCCTCGACCGCCATCCCGTCGTCTACCGGGAGCCGAAGACGGGCTCCGACCACTATCCGTTCTGGCAGCGCGGCGTGCCCGCCTGCTTCCCGATCTTTATGCCGCCGCCGCACGAGTACCACCAGCCCACGGACACCGTCGCCATCGTCGACCACGGGAAGCTCGGGACGATCATCGACATCGTGGACGCCGTGGCCCGGGACTTCGACCGCCTCTAGCGCATGGCCCGCTACGTCCTCCGTCGCCTCGCCGGCGCGGTCCCGCTGCTCGTCGTCGCGTCGTTCATCGTCTTCTCGTTCATCCACATCGCGCCCGGGAGCCCCGAGCACATCCTCCTCGCCGGCAAGCGCGTCGACCCGGAGACGCTCCAGGCGATCCGGGCGCACTACCACCTCGACGACCCGTTCCTCGTCCAGTACTGGCACTGGCTCGCGAACGCAGCCACGGGCGACCTCGGCGACTCGATCGTCTTCAAGGACACCGTCGCGAACGTCGTCGGGCCGCGGATCGTGCCGACGCTCGAGCTCGCCGGCTACGCTACGCTCCTCATCGTCCTCGGCGGCCTCGGCATCGGGATCCTCTCCGCGGTCAAGCGTGGGACCCTGATCGACACGGCCGCGTCCGTCGTCACGCTCGTCGGCTCGTCCGTCGCGGCCTACGTCTCGGGGATCCTCCTCATCGTCGTCTTCTCGGTCCAGGTCGGCTGGTTCCCGGTCTTCGGCCTCGGCGGCGGCGGGATCGACCGCCTCTATCACCTGACGCTGCCCGCGATCGCGCTCGCGATCGCGCTCGCCGCGCTTGTCGCGCGCGTGACCCGGGCCTCGATGGGGCAGGCCCTCGGCCAGGAGTTCGTCGAGACGGCGCGCAGCCGGGGCTTCTCCGAGCGGCGCGTGATCGGGAAGCACGCGCTCAGGAACGCTCTCATCCCCGTGATCACGATCTCGGGGCTCATCGCCGGCTTCCTGATCTCGAGCTCCGTCCTCGTCGAGTACACGTTCGGCCTGAACGGCCTCGGGGCGCTCCTCATCCAGTCGGTGCAGAACCGGGACTTCCCGGTCGTCCAGGCGGTCACGCTGCTTATGACGGCGGCGTTCGTCTTCATCAACCTCTTCGTCGACCTCCTCTACGCGGTCGCCGACCCGCGCGTGCGGCTCCAGCAGGGGGCGGCGTAAGGTGCCCCGCCCAGCGACGTCCGCGCAACAGCACAGGGCGGGGCACTAGTTGGCTACCCCGGCGGCCCTTCCGGGCGTCCACCGCCGGCGGATCTTCCCCCGCATCGACGCGCCTGCGGCCGCGATCGTCGGCGGGGTCGTCATCCTCGTCCTCGTCCTCGTCGCGCTCCTGGCGCCGCTCGTCGCGCCGCACGACCCGAACGAGATCAGCCTCGCCCAGACTCTCCACGGCGCGAGTGCCTCCCACCCGCTGGGGCAGGACTCGTCCGGACGGGACATCCTCTCGCGGCTCTTCTTCGGGGGGCGCACCGCGCTCCTCGGGCCCCTCCTCGTCGTTCTCCTCTCGACGCTCGTCGGCGTGCCCCTAGGGCTGCTCGCGGGCTACGTGGGCGGGCTCCTGGACGGCGTGCTCGCGCGGAGCTGGGACGTCATGTTCGCCTTCCCGCCGCTCCTGCTCGCGATCGTCATCGTCGCCGCCTTCGGCGCGGGCTTCTGGACGGCGACGATCGCGATCTCGATCACCTACATGCCGCTCCTCGCCCGCGTCGTCCGCGGGGTCGTGCTCGTCGAGCGCGAGAAGGCCTACGTCGACGCCTGCAAGGTGCAGGGGTTCTCGGGCCTGCGGGTCTCGCTCGGCCACGTCCTGCCGAACATCTCCCCGACGATCGTCGCCCAGTCGACGCTCAACTTCGGCTACGCGCTCCTCGATCTAGCGGGCCTCGCGTTTCTCGGCCTCGGCGTCCAACCGCCGACCGCGGACTGGGGTGGGATGCTCGCGGACGGCCGCAAGAACCTCGTCCTCTCCTACAACGAGGTCGTCGCCGCCTCGGTCACGATCGCGATCGCCGTTGTCGCCTTCAACCTGCTCGGAGACGCGCTCACGCACCGCCTCGGGAGGTCGAGATGACTTACCCGCGGAAAATGCTCCAGCCGCGGAAAATGCTCCGCATTTTTCGCGGGGGTCGATTTGCCCCTTCGCTTCGCTCGGGAGAGATCCTGTGAGCGCTCCCCTGCTGGAGCTGCGCTCGGTGACGACGGAGCTTCCGTTTGGCGAGCGCTACTGGCCGGTCGTGAACGACGTCAGCTTCACGCTCGCCCAGGGGGAGGTGCTCGGGATCGTCGGAGAGTCGGGGAGCGGGAAGTCGATGACGGCGCGGACGATCCTCCGGCTCTTGCCGACCGGCGCGCGCTCGCGCGGCGAGGTGCTCCTCGAGGGCACGGATCTCATGCAGCTCCCGGCGAGGGCGCTCCGGGAAGTGCGGGCCCGGCGGGCGGCGCTGATCTTCCAGGACCCGCGCGCGCACATCGACCCGCTCTGGACCGTCGGCGACCATCTGACCGAGGGGCTGCGCGTCCACAAGGGCGCCGGGCGCCCGGGGGCGCGCCGGCGGGCGCTCGAGCTCCTCGCCGACGTCGGCATCACGGAGGGGGAGCGCGTCATGCGCTCCTACCCGGGCCAGCTCTCGGGCGGGATGCTCCAGCGGGTGATGATCGCGGGCGCGCTCGCGGGCGAGCCCGACCTCTTGATCGCGGACGAGCCGACGACCGCCCTCGACGTCACGATCCAGGCGGAGATCGTCGCCATCTTCGACGCTCTCAGGCGCGACTTCGGCCTCTCGATGCTCTTCATCACCCACGACCTGGAGCTCGCCTCGGCGATCTGCGACCGCGTGCTCGTCATGTACGCGGGCCGGATCATGGAGGAGCAGCCCACGGCCGCGCTCTTCGCCGCGCCGCTCCATCCGTACACGGCCGGCCTGCTCAACGCGCGGCCGCAGATCGAGGCGCGTCACGAGCGGCTCACCGTCATCCCCGGACGGCCGCCGACCCCGGTCGAGGCGTCGCAGGGCTGTCCTTTTCACCCGCGCTGCGCCTTTGCCCGCGAGGCCTGCCTCGAGGAGGCGCCGCCGCTTCGCCGGCTCGGTGAGACCGCCGCGTCCGCGTGCCTGCGGGTGGAGGAGATCCGGGCCGAGCTCCGCGGCGAGGCGGTGGGCGGCCGTGCCTAGCGGATCGACCGGCGGGCCGTTCCTCGCGGTCGAGCGCCTCGCGAAGACGTTCCGCCTTCGACGAATGCTCTTCGGCGGCGGCCAGACCGAGGTGCACGCCGTCCGGGACGTCTCGTTCGCACTCGAGCCGGGCGCGTCGATCGGGATCGTCGGCGAGTCGGGGTCGGGGAAGACGACGATCGCGCGCATGCTCGTCGGGCTCGAGGCGCCCACGGGCGGGAAGATCGTGCTCGAGGGGGAGGAGCTCAGGCCCCGCCCGACGCGGGCCGAGCGCCTGCGCCGGAGCCGCGTCGTCCAGATCGTCTTCCAGGACCCGTACACGTCGCTCGACCCGCGCCAGAGCGTCCGGCGGGCGCTCGAGGAGATCCAGCGCGTCCACTTCGACGGGCGGGCCAAAGCCGAGCGGGACGCGCGCACCGGGGAGCTCCTCGACGCCGTCGGGCTGGGCGAGAAGGAGGCGCGCGCCCTTCCGCGCGAGCTCTCGGGCGGTCAGCGCCAGCGCGCGGCGATCGCCCGCGCGCTCTCGGCCGAGCCGCGCATCCTCGTCCTCGACGAGGCCGTCTCGGCACTCGACGTCTCGATCCAGGCGCAGATCTTGAACCTCCTCGCCGACCTGCGCCACGAGCTCGGGCTCGCCTACGTCCTCATCTCGCACGACCTCGCCGTCGTCCGCCAGGTCGCCGACGAGGTGCTCGTCATGTATCGGGGCCGGGCCGTCGAGACTGGGCCGGTGGAGACGATCCTGCACTCGCCGCGGCACCCCTACACGCAGAAGCTCCTCGAGTCCGTGCCGCGGCCGGGGATGAGGCTCGCGCGCGAGCCGGCCTCGCTCGCCGCCGACGAGGAGGGCTGCCTCTTCCGAAACCGCTGCCCGTACGCGTTCGAGCGCTGCCTCGAGGAGCCCGAGCTGCTCGAGCTCGACGCCGCACACGCGGCGCGCTGCTGGCTCGTCTCGAACGGGAAGGAAAGGAGTGCGAATGGCCGCTGAGAGGGAAGGCCGGCTCGTGATCGACGAGGCCGGGCACGAGATCGCGTACTGGCTCTTCGGCGAGGGGCCGGAGACGCTCGTCGGGCTCCACGGCGGGCCGGGCGCGAACCACCGCGCCCTGCGCCGCCTCGGCGAGCTCGCCGGGGACGGCCTCCAGGTGCTCCTCTACGACCAGCTCGGAAGCGGCAAGTCCGATCGGCCCGACGACGACTCGCTCTGGGTCGTGCCCCGCTTCGTCGAGGAGCTCGAGACGGTGCGGACGTCGCTCGACCTCGGGCGGGTGCACCTGATGGGCCAGTCGTGGGGCGGCTTTCTCGCACTCCAGTACGTGCTCGACCACCCGGAGGGGGTGAAGAGCCTCGTCCTCTCGAATACGGCCGCGAGCACGGCCGAGTGCTACCGAGGCATGACGCAGCTCAAGCTCGACCTCGGCGCCGACATCTTCGCGCGCATGGTCATGCGCGAGGGGCAGGGAGACGTCGAGAGCGAGGAGTACAAGGCCGACGTCATGCAGCTCTACGCCCGGCACCTGCGCCGCTCGACGCCGTTCGAGATCGAGCGCTCGATCCGGGAGTACGAGGAGGTCATGGCGCCGTTCATGGGGGACTTCGGGCGGGCGTACTTCACGATGTGGGGGCCGCACGAGTTCCTCCTCACCGGCACGCTCGCCGACTGGGACGTGACCGGTCGCCTCGGCGAGATCCAGGCCCCGACGCTCATCCTCTGCGGCTGGTACGACGAGGTCGACCTGCGCTGCCACCGCATCCTGGCCGAGCGCATCGCCGACAACGAGTTCGTCATCTTCGGCAACTCGAGCCACGTGACGATCCTCGAGAAGGAGGGGGACGCCTACCTCGCGGTCATGAAGGACTTCGTCCGTCGCGTCTCGGCCCGGGAGGGCTGAGTGGGCCTTCGAATCGTCTGCCCGAACTGCGGCGAGCGCTCCTACACGGAGTTCTGGTTCGGCGGCGAGCTGCCGCCGCCCGTCCGTGAGGGCGAGACGCTCGAGGAGGAGTTCGAGCGCGTCTGGCTCAAGCGCAACGTCGCCGGGCTCCAGGCCGAGCGGTGGTTCCACCACGCCGGCTGCCGGCGCTGGCTGACGCTCGAGCGCGACACCGTGACGAACGAGATCCTGCGTGACTGAGTGGATCCAGTTCGAAGGGCGCGAGATCGGCGTCGAGCCTGGCGACACGGTCGCCTCGGCCCTGTACCGGGCCGGCGTGCGGGTTTTCTCGCGCTCGTTCAAGTACCACCGACCGCGCGGGCTCTACTGCCTGACCGGGGACTGTCCGAACTGCCTGATGACCGTGGACGGCGAGCCCGCCGTGCCCGCTTGCGTGACCCCGGCCGAAGGCGTCGGCCGGGTCGCGCGCGAGAACGCGTGGCCGTCGGCGGACCACGATGCACTCGGGCTCCTCTGGCGTCTTCGGTTCCTCCTGCCGGTCGGGTTCTACTACAAGGCTCTCGTCCGGCCCCGCTCGGCCTGGCCGCGCGTCGAGCCGTGGGTCCGGCGCGTCGCGGGGATCGGGCGCGTGCCGCTCGACCTCTGGCCGGCCGAGCGGGAGGCCCGACATCACCACCCCGACCTCTTCGTCGCCGGCGGAGGGGCGGCCGGGCTCGCGGCCGCGCTCGCGGCGGCCCAGTCGGGGCAGACGGTCGTGCTCGCCGACGAGGGGCGGATCGGGGAGAAGCTCCCGCCGGGGCCGACGCGGACGCGGGTGGAGGAGCTCGTCGCGGCCGTGCGGGCGCAGGCGTCGGTGACGGTGCTCGAGCGCGCTCCCGCGGTCGGCGTATACGAGGGCCCGCTCGTGCCGGTCGCGGGCGAGGACTTCCTCCACGTCGTCCACCCGGCCCGCGTGGTCGTCGCGACCGGGGCGGTCGAGCGGCACGCGGCCTTCCCGGGCAACGACCTCCCCGGCGTGTGGCTCGGGCGCGGCGCCGCGCGGCTCGCCGGCGCCCACGGGCTGCGCCTCGGCGGCCGGATCGTCCACGTCGGGGAGCCGGGGGAGAGCCTGGAGGCGATCCGGGCCGCGCGCGGAGAGGTGGCGGCCGTCCGCGGCGAGGTTGTCGAGGCGCGCGGGCGCAAGCGGGTCAAGTCCGCCGTCGTCGAGTCGGACGGCGGCCGGAAGACGATCCCGTGCGACGCGCTCGTGCTCTCGCTCGGCCTCGAGCCGCGCGCTGGGCTCCTGCGCATGGCGGCGGGGCTCCCCGTCGCCGGTGCCGGGGACGTGGTGGCGCCGGGGTGCTCGCTCGAGGAGGCGGAGACGATGGGTCGCGACGCGGCCCTCGGAGATATGTCCGGGGGTCAGGCCCCCGGGCATGTCCCGCCGGCTGCCCGCGGGGGCTTCGTGTGTCTCTGCGAGGACGTCGAGGCGCGCGACCTCGCCGCTGCCTGGGACGAGGGCTTCCGCTCGACCGAGCTGCTCAAGCGCTACACGACGGCGACGATGGGCCCGTGTCAGGGGGCGCTCTGTGAGGCGCACGTGCGCGCGTTCGTCCGCGAGCGCGCGGGCGAGGGCGAAGCGAGCGCAGCCACGACGGCGCGCCCGCCCGTCCGACCGCTCCGGCTCGAGGACGCGGCCGCGGGCGCGCGCCATCCGGTCGAGCAGCGGACGGCGCTCCACGAGCGCCACCTCGAGCTCGGCGCGACGATGGAGTGGGCCGGCGCGTGGAGACGGCCGGAGACCTACGGCGACGTCCTCGCCGAGTACTGGGCCGTGCGACGCGATGTGTCGATCATGGACGTCTCGACCCTCGGGAAGTTCCTCGTCGCCGGTCCGGACGCGGCCGCCTTCCTCGAGCGGCTCTACCCGTGCCACGTCGCCGACCTCGCAGAGGGGCGGCTCCGCTACGCCCTCGTCCTGAACGAGGCGGGCTACGTCCTCGACGACGGCGTCGTCTGCCCGCTCGGCGGCGGGCGCTGGTACGTGACGTTCACGTCGGGAGGCGCCGACGGTGCCGAGGCGTGGCTCCGGGACTGGGCGGAGACGTTCGGGCACGAGGTCCGGATCGTCAACGAGACGCACGCGCGCGGCGCGATCAACGTCACGGGCCCGAAGGCTCGCGAGCTGCTCGCGCGGCTCTCCGACGACCACCTGACGAACGAGGCATTCCCGTACCTTCGCCACCGCGCGATCACGGTCCGTGGCGTGCCGTGCCTCGCGCTCAGGATGGGGTTCACAGGCGAGCTCTCGTACGAGCTCCACCATGCGCGGTCGGAGAGCCTGAGTCTCTGGGACGCGCTCCTCGAGGCGGGGCACGACCTGGGCCTTGTTCCGCACGGGCTGGAGGCGCTGCGGCTCCTCCGGCTCGAGAAGGGCCACATCCTCGTCGGGCAAGACACGGACTTCGACTCGACGCCGGCGAAGCTCGGCATGGCCTGGGCGGCGCGCCTCGACAAGACGGACTTCGTCGGCAAGCGCGCGCTCGAGCGGATGGCGCCCATCCCGCTCGCGCAGAAGCTCGTGGGCCTGCGCTTCGACGGCGAGGGCGCCCCGCCCGAGGGGACGCCGCTCGCCGCCGGCGGGCGCCACGCGGGCCACCTGACCTCGTCGCGCCACTCGCCCGCGCTTCGGTGCTCGGTCGCGCTCGGCTGGCTCCGTGCCGCGGACGGGGAGTTCCCAGAACGCGTGGAGGCAGGCGGCAGGCCGGGCGCGGTCGTGCCGACGCCGTTCTACGACCACGTCGGGGCGAGGCTCCGTGCTTGAGCTCGAGGAGACGAAGGCCGGAATCGTGCGCTGTCTCGCCGCGGCAGGCGTCCTCGAGCGCTTCCCGGTCATCCCCGGGGCGATCCGCTGCCGCGTCGCGCCGGACGAACTCCTCCTGCTCGTGCCCACCCGGGCTTCGGAGGAGGTCGTCGCGGAGGCCGTCGCGGCCCTCGGCGAGGGCGGCGTCGTGGTCGACCAGAGCGGCGGCTGGACGGTGTGGACGCTCACCGGCCCGGAGAAAGGGGAAGCCTTTGCCCGGCTCTCGGCCGTCCCGCCAGGCGGTGGCTTCCTCCAGGGCCGGATCGCGGACGTCCCCGCGAAGGCGGTCGTCCTCGACAACCGAATCCACCTCCTCGTCGCGGCCTCTCACGGCGCCTACGTCGAGGAGCGGATCCGCGCCGCCTGCCAGGACCTCCTGCCTGCGTGGTGGGAGTCGCCGGAGCCCGACGTGGGTCCCGAGCCCGACCTCGCCCCCGACCCCGACCTCGCCCCCGAGCCCGACCTCGGCCCGGAGCCCGACCTCGGTGCGGAGCCTGATCCCGAGACAGGGGCCGAGACGTGACTCTGCACACTCGAGCCTTGTGTTCCAACTCACTTGCCTTGCACGCGCCGTTCCCCCGCACCCGCCCGACTGCGAACGTGCCGAGACAAGCGGGTTCCCGCGATCGTGACTTAGAACACAAGGAGAGCCTGGGCGCCGCCGGCTCCGGGAGGCGGGGATGAGCGGTCTCTTCCGGCGGCGGGTCCTTCTGCGCGAGCGCGAGATCGAGCCTCGCTACGACGTCGCCGTCATTGGCGGCGGCGGGCACGGGCTCGCGATCGCCTACAGCCTCGCGAAGCGTCACGGGATCAAGAGCGTCGGCGTCTTCGAGTGCGCGTACATCGGCGCGGGCGGCTCCGGGCGGAACACGACCGTGCTGCGCGCGAACTACAAGACGCCGGAGACGATCCCCTTCTACAAGGCGAGCTTCGAGCTCTACCGGACGCTCTCGCAGGAGCTCGGCCTGAACCTCCTCTTCTCACCGCGCGGGCTCCTCTGGCTCGCGCACTCGGAGGGCTCGCTCCGCCTCCAGCGCGAGCGCGCCCTCCTGAACCAGGCCTTCGGCGTGGACACGGTCTTCCTCGGCCCCGCGGAAGTGAAGGAGGTCTGCCCTGTGCTCGACCTCGCCGGCGGCGGCCACCACCCGATCCTCGGCGCGGCCTACCACCCGCCCGGCTCGATCATCCGCCACGACGCCGTCGTGTGGGGCTACGCGGCCGCCGCGCAGCGGCTCGGGGTCCACGTCCACCAGGGCGTCGAAGTGACGGCCGTCACAGTGGAGGACGGACGCTGCACCGGCATCGAGACCTCGCGCGGGCCGGTGGCGGCCGGCGCTGTCGTCTGCGCCGCGGGCGGCTACGTGACCCCGATCGCCGCGATGGCCGGGATCCGGCTCCCGATCGTCACGCACCCCCTCCAGGCCTTCGTGACCGAATCCGTGAAGCCGGTGCTCGATCGGATCGTCGCCTCGGCCGACCTCCTCGTCTACATCTCGCAGAGCGCCCGCGGCGAGCTCCTCGCCGGCGCAGAGATCGAGCGCTACTCGAGCTACTCCACCCGCTCGACTTTCACCTTCCTCCAGGAGGCCGCGTCACGCTGCATCGACCTCTTCCCGTGGATGTCCAAGCTCCGCATCCTCCGGCAGTGGACGGGCGTCTGCGACATGACCCCCGACTACTCGCCGCTCATGGGCGTGACGGAGGTCGAGGGCTTCTACCTGAACGCGGGCTGGGGCACGTGGGGGTTCAAGGCGACGCCGATCGCCGGCGTGACGATGGCCGAGCTCATCGCGACAGGGAAGGTGCCGCCGCTGATCGCCCCCTTCCGGCTCGACCGCTTCCGCGACGATCGGGCCGTCTCGGAGCGCGCTTCAGCCGGAACCCATTAGTGGTTCGTCCGGCAACGTTCGCCGGTCTCTGGCCCGCGATAAGACTTCGCCATGCGTCGTCCTCAGTCGCGCCCATGCTCACCAGCATGCGCGCACCTTGCGTCCTAGCCTGGCTCGCTTCTCGCGACCCAGA
>JBGPNP010000016.1:0-15468 GCA_041487575.1 Gaiellaceae bacterium
ATCCTCAAGAACCAGCTGGAAGCAAGCCTGGGAGGCGCATGATGGCTTCTAACACTCCCTGCGAGCACTGCGAGCGGACCCTCCAGCCGTTCCTCGAGCGCGGGCTCTCCGAGGAGGAGATCCATCAGGTCGAGGCACATCTCGACGAGTGCGGGTTCTGCCGCAAGGCCTACCGCTTCGAGGAGACCCTGCGCGGGTACGTGCGGAAGACTTGCTCGGAGTCGATGTCGCCGGAGCTCAAGGCCCGGCTCGCGTTGCTCCGGAACCCGCTCTAGTCGTCCACGCCTCCGCCCGAGTCGTCGCTGGGCGGGACGACCGTCGCTCCGGGAGAGACCGTCGTCACAGGGAGGTCGACGCGGGCGCGCAGCTTCCCGACCGGCTCGTTGCGCCGCTCGGCGAAGCCGAGCAGGACGAAGTTGACGAGGATCGCCGCCGCCGTGGCGGCCACGAGCGCGATTGCCGCCCGGACTCCGGTCGGGATTCGTCGGAGGCTCACGGTTCGGAAGCTTAGTGGCGACCACTCAGGCCGCGAGCGCGAGCTCTCGCCGCAGCGGGCCGATCTCCCGCGGCCGGTTCGCCGTGAGCGCGGCCAGGAGCCGGCCGTCCTCGTCGAGGTAGCGGGCGCCGAAGGACTCGCCGTCGCCTTCGAGCTCGACCCTGGCCCAGCGCTCCGCGTGGCCGACGTGCTGCAGCCGCAGGCCGAACTGGTCAGACCAGAAGTACGGGAGGTCGTCGTAGGGCTCGCTCCGGCCGAGGATCGCCGCCGCGACGGCGGCCGCCTGGCCGGCGGCGCTCGTCCAGTGCTCGGCCCGGAGACGGCGTGCGAGGCGGGGTCGCCAGGCGCTCGCGGCGTCGCCGCAGGCGTAGACGCTGGGAACCGCCGTTCGCCCGCAGGCATCGGTGGCGATCTCGCCTGTGACGGCTCCCACGGCGACCAGGACAGTGTCGCAGCGGAGCTCGCGGCCGGTGGCGAGGCGGACGGAGCGGACGCGCCCGTCGCGTCCGGGCACGAGGCCGGCCACCGGCGTACCGAGCTCGAGCGCGACGCCGTGGGCGCGGTAGCGCTCGGCGAGCAGGTCTCCGACCTCCCGGCCGAGCACGCGCTCGAGCGGCGCAGCGCCTCCATTCACGAGCGTGACGTCCACGCCGAGCGCTTGGGCCGTCGAGGAGACCTCGCCGCCGATGAAGCCGGCGCCGACGACGGCGAGCCGCCGCCCGGGCTGGAGCTTCTCGCGCAGGGCGAGGGCGTCCGCGAGCGTGCGGAGGTAGTGCACGCCGGCGAGCCGCGGCGAGCCCGGGAGCCGCCGCGCACGGGCGCCGGTCGCGAGCACGAGCGCGTCCCAGGAGAGGACGGCGCCGTCCGCGGTCGTCGCGGTCCGGCAGACCGGGTCGAAGGCGGCCACACGCTTCCCGAGACCGAGCTCGATCCCCTGCTCGGCCCAGAAGCCCGGCGGCCGCAGGGCGAGGTCGTCGGCGCGGCGGCGCCCGGCGAGGAGCTCCTTCGAGAGGGCCGGGCGCTCGTACGGCTCGACCGGCTCCTCGCCGAGGAGGACGATGCGGCCGTCGAAGCCCTCGGCCCGCAGCGCCTCGGCGCAGCGCGTGCCCGCGAGCCCGGCCCCGGCGATCAGGACCGTCGTCATGCGAGCTGCTCGCCGGCTGCGTCGTCGTAGACCGCGATCGCGCCCATCGGGCAAGCGGTCGCGGCGTCGAGGATCGCCGGATCGGGGGTCTCGCCGGCTGAGACGGCGACGCCGCGCTCCAGCCGGACGACGTTGGGTGCGTGCTCCACGCAGGAGCCGAAGCCGCTACACAGCGACCTGTCGATCACGATGCGGTACCGAGCCATCGCTCTTCTTCCTTTCCGGGACGGTTGGGGGGACGAGGGCGCGCCACGCGGTGGCGGCTGCGACCGAGCCGATCGCGCCGAGGTAGAGGGCGAGCACCCACGGCTTTCCGGTGTCGCTCCCGGCCGCGATCCCGTGGACGGTCGCGGCGCCGAAGATGCCGTACGTGGCCCAGTGGAGCCGGCGCCAGCGCTTCGCGCCGATGAAGCGCCGCAGCGAGAACGAGGCGTAGACGAGAATCATGAGCTCGGCCGCGGCGACGCCGAGTCCCGTCCAGAGCGGCCTGTACGACGCGAAGCCGGGGACGAGGAGGCCGAGGATCGGCATCGGGACGGCCTTGTCGAGCGCAAGCGCGAGGCCGTGCAGGGCCACAGCGCCGAGCCCGAGGAAGGCGAGGAAGCGGTGGAGGTCGGTCACCGACGCGGGCTTGAGCGCTCGCCCGAAGGGCCGTGCCTTGAGCACGAGACCGGCGAGCACCGAGGCCGTCAGGAGGGCGTAGGCGAGGAGCCCGCTCGAGCGGGCGAGGATCCAGAAGGTCGGGTCGGTCTTCATCGGAGGCTCCCCGCCAGTACGGTCCGCCCCTCGCCGGTGACGAGGACGCAGGGAACATCGAGTCGGGCCGCCTCGCGCTCGGCCTCTTCCGCGCCGGCCAGGAAGAGGGCCTTGGCGAGCACCTCCGCCTCGACCGCCGTCTCGCCGAAGGCGGTGACGCGGAGCAGATCGCTTGCTGCGGGGCGGCCCGTGGTGGGGTCGATGATGTGGTGGAGCTCTTCGCCGTCTCGCCGCCAGCGGCGGCGGTCGCGCCCCGAGGTGGCGAGGGCTCCGCGGTCGAGGGCGAGCGTCAGTGTTCCTTTGGCCATCTCGACCCCGACCGGCCAGGAGCCCTGGACTGCGACGTCGCCGCCCGCGTTGACGAGACAGTCGCCCGCCCGGGCGAGCAGCTCGCAGGCGCGGTCGACGGCGTAGCCCTTGGCGATGCCGCCGAGGTCGAGCCGCACTCCGGGCTCGAGCTCGATCCGGCCGCGGGCCAGGTCGATCCTGACGCCGCCGCCGCAGGGGGCGCCCTCCGTAGGCGAGGAGGCGCCGTCGGGCGGGACCTCCTCGAAGGAGCGATCGTAGCCGGCGGCGACGAGGGCGTCGTGGACGGTCGGGTCGAAGCGGCCGCCCGTCCGCTCCCGCGCCGCGAGCGCGAGCTCGGTCACCCGCAGGAGGTCGGGGCCCGCTTCGATCTCGCCTTCCCGGTTGAGCTCCGAGAGCTCGGAGTCCGGGCGGAAGCGGGAAAGCGCGGCCTCGAGCCTGCGGATCTCCCGCTCGGCTTCGAGGAGCGCGAGCGCGCTCTCAACGCCGGGAGCCGCCTCGAGCAGGAGCTCGACCTCCGTGCCCATTGCGAAGAAGCAATGCCTCTCGCTCATGAGGCAACCTCCGTCCAGTCGAGGTCCGCCTTGCCTCTTCTCTGTGTTACTCCCGAGCGAAGCGACGGGGCAAGCCGGACCCCGCGGAAAATGCGGAGCATTTTTCGCGGATTGCTCATGATGTCTTGGTGATGGTGAGCGGCGGCAGGGTGACGATGCGGACTGGAGGAGCCGCCACGGTCTGGGCTGCGAGGCTCCTCCGCTGCGTCGCGAGCTGCGCCCGGTACGTCTTGAAGCGACGGTTGACGATCTGCTGCACGATCGCGGCCTCCTGCTGGACGCGCTGCTCGCGCGCCGTCAGGGCGGCCAGCGCGGCGGCAGACCCGCTCGAGGAGCTCTTCTTCCACGGGTTCGCCGCGATCGCAGCCCACGCGACGAAGAAGACGACGAGCGCGACGGTCGCGGTGTAGAGCCGCAGGACGTGGTTAGTCATCGAACCCGGCTCCGTTGCTTTCGCCCTGATCCTGCTCGTGCTCGCCTGCGCGGGCCGAGTGGACGACGATGGGCTTCGGGCGGACGTAGACGATCTGCTGGGGCTGCGAGGCTCCGACCGGGCTGGTCAGCGGGGGGAGCTTCGGCGGCTTGCGGGCAAGGGCCTGCCGGAGCTTTGCCTCGCTCCTGTCGAGCTCGCGGTTGAGCTGCGCGACGACGGCGTCCGGCACGGTTGCCTGCCGGGCTGGGCCGGCGATGCTGGACGTGCGGACGAGGGCGAGCGCTCCGGCCGCGGCGGCGGCGCCGAGCAGGAGCGTGATTCCGAGAGCCTGGATCTTCTTCACTGTGTACCTCCAGATAGGGCTTGCTCTCCGAAGGTACGCGCGCAACTGCAAGCGTCGGGCTCACGCGCGGTAAGGCTTCTCCAGGGCTTGGTAAAGCTTCGGGAAAGAACCGACGCGCGTTCGCCCGGGCCGTGCCACGATCCTCCTGTGAAGGTTCTCATCGTCGAGGACGAGGACTCCATCGCCGTGCCGCTGGCCGAGGGGCTGCGCCGCGAGGGCTTCCAGGTCGAGCGCGTCGCAACCGGCCGCGCCGCCCTCGAGGCCGCCGAGCCCGACCTCGTCCTCCTCGACCTGCGCCTGCCCGACCTCGACGGCTACGAGGTCTGCCGGAGCCTGCGGGCGCGCTCGGACGTTCCGATCATCGTCGTCACGGCTCGCGGCGAGGAGGTCGACCGCATCGTCGGCCTCGAGCTCGGCGCGGACGACTACCTCGTCAAGCCGTTCGGCTTCCGCGAGCTTCTCGCGCGCATCAGGGCCGTCATGCGCCGGAGCGCGCCGCGCGCAGAGGAGGGCCGGCCGCTCCGGGTCGGCGCGCTCGAGGTCGACCCCCGCTCGCGCCGGGCCTCCCTCGACGGTCGCGGGCTCGAGCTGACGGCGAAGGAGTTCGACCTGCTCGCGCTCCTGGCCTCGGATCCTGGCGCGGTCATGAGCCGCCGCCGGATCCTCGAGGAGGTCTGGGACACGCACTGGCTCGGGACGTCGAAGACGATCGACGTCCACATCGCGGCGATTCGCAGGAAGCTCGGCGACCCGGGCTGGATCGAGACCGTTCGCGGCATCGGCTTTCGCCTGCGCCCCACCTCGTGAGTACCCCGAGGAAAATGCTGCGCATTTTCCTCGGGGCGAGTTTGTCCCATCGCTTCGCTCGGGAGTGACCGTGAGTCGGCGCCTTCTCCTCGGCTACCTCTCGCTCACGCTCTTCGTCCTCGTCGTGCTGATGGTTCCGCTCGGGATTGCGGACCGGCGGAACGAGCGCCAGGACCTGACCGCGAAGGTCGAGCGTGACGCGGTGGCGATGGCCTCGCTCGCCGAGGACACGCTCGAGGGGCGTGCGGGCGCGAGCCGGGCGGCTCTCGCCGGGATCGCCGCCCGCTACCAGGCCCGGACGGGCGGGCGCGTCGTCATCACGGACGCGCGCGGCGTCGCTCTGGTCGACACGCGGCCGACGGCGCCGGGGGACCGCTTCTTCGCCTCGCGCCCGGAGATCGCCGCGGCGCTCTCCGGGCGGGTGGCGACCGGGGTTCGCCACTCGAACACGCTCCGAGCCGATCTCCTCTACGTCGCCGTGCCAGCAGCCTCGGGCGGCCGAGTCCACGGCGCCGTTCGCATCACGTACCCGACCTCCGCCATCGACGCCCGCGTGCACCGCTACTGGCTCGTGCTCCTGGCGATCGCGGCCATCGTGCTCGCGGCGGCGTCGTTCGCCGGGCTTCTCATCGCCCGCTGGATCACAAGGCCGCTCGGGAAGCTTGAGCAGGCCGCGGCAGCCGCGGGCGGGGGCGACCTCTCGGCGAGGGCGCCGGTCGACTCCGGCCCGCCCGAGGTGAAGGCGCTCGCCGCCGGGTTCAACGACATGGTCGCCCGGCTCGAGGAGCTGATCCACTCCCAGGAGGCCTTCGTCGCCGACGCCTCCCACCAGCTGCGAACTCCGCTCACGGCTCTCCGGCTTCGGCTCGAGAACCTCGAGCGCGACGTGGCCCAGCCGGGTCGCGATGATCTCGAGAGCGCCCTCGCCGAGGTCGCCCGCCTCTCCCGGCTTGTCGACGGCCTCCTCGCCCTGGCCCGCGCCGACCGAGCCCCGGCCGCACTCGAGGACGTCGCAGTCGGCGCGGCCGTCGGGGAGCGGCTCGCGGCCTGGTCGCCGCTCGCCGCCGAGCGGGACGTCCGTCTCGAGCGGGCGGTGGATGACGGGCTCGCCGTGCGGGCGACGCCGGGCCGGGTCGAGCAGGTGCTCGACAACCTCCTCGCCAACGCGCTCGAGGTCGCGCCGCGGGGCTCCGCCGTCACGGTCGCCGCCCGGTCCGCAGGCGCGTGGGTCGAGCTCCACGTGATCGACCGCGGCCCCGGCATGAGCGCAGAGGAGCGGGCGCGGGCCTTCGACCGCTTCTGGCAGGCGAGCGCCGGCACCGGCGGCTCAGGCCTCGGGCTCGCCATCGTGCGCCGCCTCGTCGCCGCCGACGGGGGCGAGGTCGCGCTGGAGCCGGCGGACGGTGGCGGGCTGGACGCCGTGGTGCGGCTGCTCAGCGCGCCCCGACGATGACGACGAGGCGGCGAGGGTCGTTGCCGCCCGGCAGCGGCATCGTCCCGACGCCGAGCTGCTCGGCGAGGCGCTCCGCGATCGCCATCCCTCCGGGCGGGAAGTAGACGCGCGTCTCCGGGTAGTCGGGCCGCGTCGCGTTCGTGACCGCGCCGACGCGGTAGGCGAGCCCGGCGACCTCGTTCGCGAGCCTGGCCGCCGCGCCGTCAGTCGCGGTGCCGTTGTAGACATCGACCCGGATCTGCCACGGCGCGGGGAGCGCGGCGGGCCTCGGTTTCGCCACCGGCGCGGGCGGTGGAGCGGGCGCCGGCGCGTGCCGCAAGACGCGGGGCGGCGCCGTCGACCAGAGGAGCGTCCCCGCCGCGACCGTGAAGGCGACGAGCGCGATCAGGCGCCTGAGCATCGGGACAGAGAGGACGCGGCGGCGGGCGGGAAGACCGGCGAGCCGGCGCGCCTCCGGGCCGCGGACGCCGAGCGCGGTCGCGTAGACGACGGCCGCCGCCAAGGCGGCCTCCGGGGACGCGAAGCGGGAGAGCCTCCCCTCTTCGAGCGCGCGAGCGTCCTCGGGCTCGAGGCCGGCGCACGCCGCCGCCTGCTCGAGCCCGAGGCGGCGCCGGACGCGCGCCGCTGCGAGCGCCGAGCGGCACGGGGGCGGGGTGACCCCGGCCGCCGGGCGGTCCCAGGTCTGGTCGGGTACGGGGAGGACGGCGCTCATGGACCAACCACGCCGCAGACGCTCTGCTCGTAGTCGAAGAAGATGCTCGAGAGGCTCGTGTCGGTGAAGTTCGTCTCCTGGAGCCTCGCCCAGTCGCAACCGGCGTCGAGCGCCGCCTTCTCGTCGGAAACGGTCGCCTCGGCCGCAGAGAGACGCAGTTCCACGCTCGAGACGGTGGACTGGAGCTCGACGAGGTCGCCGGTGGTCGGCCCGCTGGAAGCTCTCCGGACCGCGTTGTCGGCCTTCGCGGCTGCCGCCGCGGCTGTCGCCGTGGCCTTGCGATCGACGGCGCCCACGTCCCGGGCGGTGGCGAGGCCGAGCTCGGCCACCGCCCAGTCGCGGGTCCCGTTGCTTGCGAAGAGCGCGACGGCGCCGCCGCCGACGACCGCGTTCGCGAGCAGGCTCACCGCGGTGAGAGCGGCGATGAGCCGGTGGGAGTGCTCCCCCCGGGGGGCTTCGGCGACGGCCTCCACGAGACCTACAACTACGGCGGCGGGCGCGCTACTCCTCGTCGAGAGCGCGCAGGTCGGCGGGCGTGTCGACGTCGCCGGGTGAGCCGAGATCGTCGCAGGGGACGAGCGTCACCGCCACGTCTCGGAGGCCCTCGTCGGGCACCTCCGCCCACGCGGCGCGGCCGAGGACGAGCGGGTGGCCGCGCGCGCCTCCATAGCTTGCCGCGACGACGTTGCCGGCTCCCGAGCGCCAAGCCGACAGGACGCGCTCGACGGCAGCCGGCGCGAGGCTCGGGCCGTCGGCGAGGACGACGACGGCCGCCTCGACCTCCGAACCGAGCGCGGCGAGCCCGGCTCGCAGCGAAGCTCCCGGGCCGCGCTCCCACTCGCCGGCGACGACGACCCGCGCCCCGGGCGCGTCCAGGGCGTAGGCCCCGACGACGACGACGACGTCCTCGATCTCGGCGACGCGCTCGAGGACGCGCGGGAGAAGGAGCCGCTGCTTCGGCGAGCCGAAACGGGTCGCCGCACCCGCGGCCAGGACGACCGCCGCGACGCGCTGTCTGTTCACGGGGACGCCGCCCATCCGGCGAGAATCCTGCACGATGCGGTAGAGACTCGGGGCCGCCTGTCGAGTTCGCGGAGCGAGGAAGCTTTCGCGAGCTCGACCTCGATGTGGCCTGATCTCGTGGAAGCCGAACGTCCAGGGCTGGCAGCCGGATCCGCTCGCCCGCTACGACTTCACCCGAGTCGGGCTCGCGGCGTAATCGGGTCGACCGTCGTCACGGCGACGATGTCGGCGAGGTGGACGAGTCGGAAGGTCGAGCGCGTCAGCCGCACCCGGTCGGCGTCGTCCTCGACCTCCGGGAGCGTGCGCCAGAGGTCACGGGCGCAGGAGAGGAGCTCGGCGATCCGCTCGCGCTCCTCTCGGTGGCCGTCGCGCTCGGCGCAGGCGTTGATCGCGAGCCCGAGCACGCCGATCGTGTCGGGCTGGCGCGTCCAGAGGAGCGGCGCCGCCATCGCCAGGTAGCTATGGATGCGGGCGGTCGTGAGCGGCTGGTCGATCCGCCCCGGCCCCACGGGCCTCGTCGGCTCGCGCGGCGGCTCGCCGCCGGCGATCCGGGCGGCCGAGCGGCCGAGGACGTCCCGGATCTGTTCCTCCGAGAGCCCCGCCACGCGCGCTGTCCGCAGGAGGATGAAGAGCGCGGTCGGCTGGAGCCCGTACGGGAAGTCGGAGGCGTAGAGGATCTGCTCGGCCGGGATCCGGCTCCAGACGTCGAGGAGGTCGACCGCGCTCCACATCGACGAGTCGAAGAAGACGCCGCGGTGCCCGGCGAAGCGCTCGGAGAGGGCGGCGAGATCGGCGATGCCGCCGTGGGCCACGATCAGCTGGACGCCGGGGTTCGCATCGACGAGGTGGGCGAGCTCCTCGGCGATCGGGGGCAGCCCGCGCCCCCCGTGGATGAGGATCGGCACGCGCCGCTCGGCGGCGAGCTCGAAGATCGGCGCCAGGCGTTCGTCGTCGAGCAGGAACCCCTGCGAGCGCGGGTGGAGCTTGATCCCCCGAGCGCCGCGGTCGAGGCAGCGGCGGGCCTCCTCGAGGGGGCCCTCGGCCAGGTCGAGCCGCACGAACGGGACGAGGAGGCCGCCGGAGCGCTCGGCCGCAGCGAGCGTGCGGTCGTTGGCCGCACGGAAGGCCGGGTGCCGGTCGGGCTCGTCCATGCAGAACGCGAAGGCGCCCCGGACGCTGAAGCGCTCGAGGAAGGCGACGAGGTCCTCGAGCGGGGCGGCGAAGCCGTCGATGTCGCGCCCGACGTGGACGTGGGCGTCGAAGAGCTCCGCGCCGGCGGGGAGGAGGCGGCGTACCTCCTCCTCATAGGTGACCAGGAGGGCCTGAGCGCGCTCGACGACGTCCTGCACGCCTCTGAGCGTACCCAGCGCGATCGGTAGCATGCCGCCCCAGTGCCCGACGTCGTCATCTACGGGGACACCTTGCGCTCGCCCGAGCTCCGGCACGAGGTGCCGATCGGCATCGCCGACCCGTTCGTCTACCTCGAGTGCGACGGCTCGCGGCAGGTCTTCGTCGGCTCGCTCGAGCTCCCGAGGCTCGAGGCCCTCGAAAACCTGCAAGTCGCCCCGCTCGAGGAGCTGGGCGCCGACGTGCTCGTCGCGGCCGGGCTCTCCTACGAGGAGTTCGAGCTCGAGCTCCTCCTCCGCGCCTGTCGCCGCGTCGGGGTCGAGGACGCCGTCGTGCCGCGCACGTTCCCGCTCCAGGCGGCCGACCACCTGCGTGCGAACGGCATCGGCGTCCGCGCCGAAGGCGCCCTCTTCGACCGCCGCCGCCGCTCGAAGACCGAGGCGGAGATCGCGGGCGTTCGCCGTGCCCAGCGAGCCTGCGAGGCCGCGATGGACGCGATCCGCGAGGGCCTCCGCGCGGGCGGGTGCACCTGCGAGGAGCTCCAGGAGAGGGTGCTCCGCGCCTTCAGCAGGGCCGGCGTGATCGCCGACGACTTGCCGATCGTGTCTCACGGAGCGCAGACGGCCGTCGGCCACGAGGTCGGCCACGGCCCGATCGCGGAGGGCGAGGCAATCGTCGCCGACCTCTTCCCGCAGGACCCGCTCTCGGGCTGCTACGCGGACATGACTCGCACCTTCTGCCTGGGCGACCCGCCGGCCGAGCTCGCCGAATACCACCGCCTCTGCCGCGAGGCGCTCGAGCTCGTCGTGCCGGCGATCCGGCCGGGCGTGCCCGGCCTGGAGCTCTTCCGCCTCGTTGCGGAGCTCTTCGAGCGGCGCGGCCACAGGACGCACCTCTCCAAGCGCTCGGGAGAGGTGCTTGAGAGCGGCTTCTTCCACTCGCTCGGCCACGGCGTCGGGCTCGAGGTGCACGAGCATCCCGGCCTAGGCCGGCTCGGCAGGGAGGAGCTCGTCCCCGGAGACGTGCTCGCCATCGAGCCCGGCCTCTACCGCAAGGGCTTCGGCGGCTGCCGGCTCGAGGACCTCGTGCTCGTCACAGAGGACGGCTGCGAGGTCATCACGGACTACCCGTACGAGCTCGCGCCGTAGGCGCGACGACCACCTCGACCCCGTGGACGGAGGTGCTCTCGCCCATGTCGGCCTTTTCGCCCGGATTCAGGACGTTGACGTTGGCCCGCGCTGCCTCCTGCTTCGGCCAGCGCCCCTTGTGAGAGAGGGCGACGCCGCGCGGGACCGCGTTCGAAATGGAGACGACGGCCGTGAGGCGTCCCGTCCCGTTCGCGAGCAGCGCCTCGTCTCCGTCGACGAGGCCGCGCTCGGCCGCGTCGTCGGGATGGAGGGCGACGGCTGCGGGTCCGAGCCGCCTCGCGATCTTGGGGTCGTTGGCGAAGCTGTCGTTGAGGAGCCATGAGGACGCCGGCGACAGAAGGCGCAAGCGTCCGTGCGCCGGCCTCGGGTCGGCGAGCGGCTGGGGGACGCGGGGGTGGCCGTCCTGTTGGGCCCTGGCCGAGGCAATCTCGATCCGCCCGCTCGGCGTCGGGAATCTCAGGTCGGCGAACTGGATCTGCGGCGCTTCGAAGCAGGGCACGGTGCCCTTGAGCCGCAGCGTGTCGAAGTCTTCGCCGACGCCCGCCCGCCGGAGCACGGTCGCGATGATCTCGTCGTCGCTCTCGTAGAGCTCGGGCTCCGGGTAGTCCATGGCTCGAGCGAGCCGCCGGAAGATCTCCTGGTTCGGTAGCGACTCGCCGAGCGGCTCCACGGCCTTGACCTGCGCGGAGAGCGTGAGGTGGAAATAGGACGCGACGAGATCGTCGAACTCGAGGAAGCTCGCCGCCGGCAGGACGATGTCTGCGAAGGCAGCGGTGTCGGTGGGGAAGAGGTCGGCGACGACCGTGAAGAGATCCTCTCGTGCCAGCGCTCGCGCGAGCCGGGCCTGCTCGGGATTGGAGGCCGCGATGTTGATGTTCCAGCAGACGAGCGCTCGCGAGCGCTCCGGACTCTCGAGGCTCGCCGCGAGGTCCATGTGGCTGATCGCAGCAGTCGGCTTGGCACGAAGGTGCGGAGCGGTCAGGTACGCATCGTCGATCCCCCGCATCTCGGTGCCGTTGAGGTAGAGGAAGCCCGCGCCGGGCTTGCCGATGTTCCCGGTCACCGCCGGGAGGAGGGCGCACGCGCGCATGACGTTGCCACCGGTGCGCTGGCGTTGGAGCCCCTGGCCGAGCCAGAGGAGCGAGGGGCCGCGGCCGTAGAGCCTCGCAGCCTGCTCGATCAGCGGGGCCGGGACGCCCGTCGTCGCCTCGCCCCAGGCCGGCGTGCACTCCTCGAGGAGCGGCTCGAGCTCCTCCCACCCCACCGTCCGCGCCGCCACGAAATCGGCGTCGACCAGCCCGTCCCGGCGGATGACGTGGAGGAGCGCGAAGGCGAGCGCGGCGTCACTCCCCGGGAAGGGCTGGAGGTGCAGATCGGCGGCGGTCGCCGTCTGCGTGCGTACCGGGTCGACGACGATCTTCGCCCCGGGGGCCTCGGGAAGCCAGTGCTCGTGGGCATGTGGCGCGGAGGCAGAGGGGTTCGCCCCCCAGACGAGGATGCAGGCGGCGTCGCACGAGCTCCGCGGGTCGAAGCCGACGAGGGACGTGCCGTAGACGTACTCGAGCGCCACGTGGCCCGCCTTGTTGCAGATCGTGTCCGGATCGACCTCGGTCGCCCCGAGCCGGTGGAAGAAGCGCATGGGGAAGCCGTAGGCGATCAGCGAGAACGTCCCGGTGTAGTGCGCGGCGAGGATCGTCCGGGACCCTCTCGTGGCGGCGATCTCGCCGAGCCGGCCGGCGACTGTCGCCAGCGCCTCGTCCCAGGAGACGGGCTCGAACCTTCCCTCGCCCTTCGCTCCGACGCGGCGGAGCGGGCGGGTCAGCCGGGCCTGCGAGTCTCGCCAGACCCCGTTGTAGCCGATCGAGCACTTGACGCAGAGCTTCCCGCGGCTGACGTGATGATCGGGATCACCGCGTACATAGGCGATCTCGCCGTCGCGCTTCGCGACCGCGATGCCGCAGGCGTCGTAGCAGTCGCGCGGACACGTCGTGCGAATGACCTCGTCGGTGGCGGGCATCGTCCTGCAAGTTCAGACGGCCTTGACCCCGCTTGTCAAGGGCGGGCTACGCGGAGAGCGCGAGCAGCTTCTCGAACCGCTCTGGGTCGTCGAAGGGCCCGATCAGCGCGAAGTTGAGCTTCTCCTCGCGGATGATGTCCTGGGCGATGCGCTGGACGTCCTCGGCGGTGACGGCCTCGTAGCCCGCGATGACCTCGTCGGGCTCGCGGAGCCGGCCCTCGAGCACCTCGGTGCGCAGGCCGAGGAGGATCAGCCCCTTCGGGTCCTCGAGGGAGAGGACGAAGCGGCCCTTGGCGAAGTTGCGCGCCTTCGCGAGCTCGTCCTCGGAGACCGGCTCGGCAGCGATCTTCGCGAACTCGCGCACGATCGTCTGGACAGCCTCGTCGATCCGGCTCAGGTCGACGCCGCCCTGGGCGAAGAGCGAGCCGGTGTCCGTGTAGGCCTGGTTGTAGCCGAAGATGTAATAGGCGAGCCCGCGTCGCTCGCGCACCTGGGTGAAGAGGCGGGAGGACATGCCGCCGCCGAGCACGGTCGCGAGCAGCGCGAGCACGTAGCGGTCGGGGTGGTCGAGGGCGTAGCTGTGCACGCCGACGCGCAGGTGGGCCTGGTCGGACGCCTTGGTGTGGAGCTTCACCGCCGGCCCGGACTGCGCGACCGCGACCGGCGGCGGCGTTCCGGTGGCGCCGTCCGGGACGTCGCCGAGCAGCTCGCCGATCCGGCCGACGACGTCCTCACCCACCTGGCCCGCGACGCCGGCGACGATGCGGGGGGCGCGGTACCAGGTGTCGAGGTAGCCGAGAAAGGTCTCGCGCGTCGCTGCGCGGACGGTCTCCTTGCGCCCGATGATGTCCCAGCCGAGCGGCTGGTCGCCGTAAAGGAGCTGGTCGTAGACGCCGTCGACGTAGTCGCGCGGCGTGTCGTAGTACATGTTCATCTCCTCGACGATGACGCCCTTCTCGCGCTCGATCTCCTCGGGGTCGAACTTCGAGTGGCGGATCATGTCGACGAGGACGTCCAGCGCGACATCGCGGTGCTCGGCCGCGCACTTGACGAAGTAGCCCGTGTACTCCTTGCCCGTGAAGGCGTTGAACTCGCCTCCGATCGAGTCGATCTCGCCTGCGATGTCCCGCGCGGCCGGCCGCCTCTCCGTCCCCTTGAAGAACATGTGCTCGGCGAAGTGCGCGATGCCGCTCGTCTCGCGCGTCTCGTAGCGCGAGCCCGCGGCCATCATGAGGAAGCAGGCGACCGACTTCATGTGCGGCATCGGCGCCGTGACGACGCGCAGGCCGTTCGGGAGGACGGTCTTCTCGAAGACGCTCACGCTGGAAGAGCTCCTTGCTCGGGGGACGCGGCCATCGTAGCTTCGCCGCTCCGAGACGCGTGGTAGCGTCGCTCGGGCATGGCCGGAGAGCGGACGAGAGCCGCCGTCTTCGCGCAGCCCGAGTGGCTCGCCGAGGTGCCGGAGCGCGTCCGGGGGCGGCGCTTTCCGCAGGGCCGGATCCTCTTCACGGGCTGCGGCACGTCCTACCACGCGGCGCAGGCCGGCGCCTGGCTCGCGGGCGGCGAAGCCGTTCAGGCCCTCGAGCTCGCCCTCCGGCCGCGGCCGGCGGATCTCCTCGTTGCGGTGAGCCACGAGGGCGGGACAGTGCTCACGCGGGAGGCCATGGAGGGTTTCGACGGTCCGGTGTGGCTCGTGACCGGGAAGGCCGAGAGCTCGGCAGCGGACCTCGCCGACGAGGTTGTCGTGGCGACGAGGGCGGTCGAGGAGTCGTGGTGCCACACGGTGAGCTACACATGCGCCGTGGCCGCGATGGTCGTGCTCGCCGGGCACGACGCCTCGGGCCTGCCGCGACGGGTCGAGGAGGCGCTCGCGCAGCTGCTGGAGCCCTCCGGCCACGACCGCTGGCTCGTCGCCGGCGCGGGCGCCGACTGGGTGACCGCGCAGGAGGCCGAGCTGAAGCTCCGGGAGGGCGTCTTCACGCAGGCGGAGTCGCTCGAGACGGAGCAGGCGATGCACGGCTACTTCGCGTCGCTCGACGAGACGGTGCGCGCGTTCGTGCTCCAGGGCGAGGGTGCCGCCGCCGAGCGCTCGCGCGACCTGGCCGCGGCGCTCCGCGTGCTCGGCGTCCGTGCGGAGATCCTCCCGCAGGCGCCCGACCCTGCCGGCCGGCTGATCCTCGGCATCGTCCCGTTCCACCTGCTCGTGCTCGAGCTGGCCGCCGCGCGCAGCCGTGACCCCGACCGGATCAGGCGCGACGACGAGCGCTGGCTCGAGGCCGCCAGAGCCACGAAGGAGCCCGGCCTTTAGGGTCGTCGGCAGCGCCGCCGCCGGCGCCGCAAGTCAGAGGGCCACGGTGAGGGCGGCGAGCGCCTTCACAGCCGCTCGAGCTCAGCGAGCAGCCGGTCGACCTCACCGGCCGTGTTGTAGTGGACGATCCCGACGCGCACGGCGCCGCCGTCCTCGAGGCCGAGGCGTTTCATCACCTCGACGGCGTAGTAGTTCCCCCACCAGACGGCGATGTCGCGTGCGCCCAGGTGCTCGGCGACCTCCTGCGCCGTGCGGCCCTGGAGGTTGAAGGCGAACGTCGGCACGCGGCCGTCCATCGTCGGCAGGCCGTAAAGCCTGCAAGAAGGGGGCAGACCGCCGAGGAAGCGCTCCCCGAGCTCGCGCTCGTGGGGGACGATCGCGTCCCAGCCGAGCGACTCGACGTGCTCGATCGCGGCGACGAAGCCGGCGAGGAGCTCGTGCTGGAGCGTCCCCGTCTCGAATCGGTGCCCGACCGGCTCGTTCGGGGCCGGGCGGACCTTGTACGGGCGCCAGCGCTCGAGGAGCTCGCGCCGCCCGTAGAAGAGGCCCATATGCGGGCCGAAGAACTTGTACGGCGAGCAGACGAGAACGTCCACGCCGGCCGCGGCGACGTCGATCGGC
>JBGPNP010000017.1:0-15115 GCA_041487575.1 Gaiellaceae bacterium
CGCCACGGCCCCCGGGCCGCAGTCGCGGTCGGGCTCGTGCTGGCATTCGCGCGGAACCGATGACCGAGGCCGTCCTCGCGCTCCTCGCCCGTCCGGCCGTGGAAGCGGCCCTTGCGGCCGGCTTCGAGGAGGAAGGCGTGCCGCTCCGGATTGAGCTGGAGGAGGGCCAGGCGCTCGAGCTCGCGGCGCGGGCCGCGCGTTCGTCCGCCCTCGGCATCGGCGTGGGCGGTGACGGCGACCGGCTCGTTCTCGCGCTCGCGGTCGCGCCCGGCCGCGCCTACCTCGAAGCGCCCGCCGTGCGGGCGCGCGCGTTCGCGCAGGCGGCAGCGCGGGTTGCCGCGCGCCGGCCTCTGCGCCTCTGATCCCTCTAGCCTTGGCCCTTCGCCCCGCGCAGCTCCGCGATGCGGATGATCTCCTTCCACGGCCCCTTGCCAAAGCGCCCGGCGTGCTCGCGGCCCTGCTCCGCAAGCGTGCGGATCTCGGCCTCGAGCTCGGGGTCGTGGGTCGCGTAGACCGCATCCGTGAGCAGACGCGCGGCCTCCTTGTCATGCCCCGCGGCGAGCTCTCGGCGGGCTTCGTCGATGGCCTCTGGAACGTTCATCGGCCCTCCCTTCCAGACCCGAAATCTCGTTGCGGATGTTACCCGATGCGGCGCGTCGGAGCCCAGAGCCGCGCCACCGAACGAAGCGGGCCGCCGCGCCACAGCGGGACCCACTCCGTGGCGACCGAGCCGGACTGGTGCACTCGTCAGCTCGGGGTGACGTACCCCTCGTACCGCGTGAAGACGGTCCCCCGCGGCGTCCCGACCACCGTGCCGCGCCCTCCTCCCTCGAGGCCGGCGTATGCACCGGTCCCGCCGCCGATCGACCACGTGGCGGTACCGGCCCCGTAGCCGCCGCCGGCATCGGTAGAGGTGGTGACAGCCGGGACCCGAAGGGTTCCGCGCTTTCCCTTCAGCTCGTCGACACCCTTGTACGTCGTGACGCTCTGCCCACCCCGGATGGCCGTGGGCTGCGTCGTGGCCGAGAACGTGAACGTTCCCGAGTCGGCCTTGGTCGGACCGGGTGTCAGCGGAATGATCGTGAAGGTGCCGCTCGTAGCGCCGAGCTGGACCTTCTCCTCGATCGCGATCCGTTGCTTCCTCGCGGTCGGTTCAGCCGCTCCGACCGAGACCAGCACTGCTCCCAGCAAGATCGCTGCGACGGCCACCCAGAGCACCGGGATTCGCCGGTCACGCTCCATCACGAACCTCCCTTATCGGCGAACTGCACCGCGCAGCTCGGTTGCCAGTCCCAGAGATCAGCGCCGCCACCACGTCGCCCAGCTCGCGCGGCGCGGTGTGCGGATCGCCTCACCGCCACCAGCTAATGTCGAGGTAGTACGCGCTTCGCAGGGGTCGGAGCACGCGCAACCGGCCGGTGCGGACGTCGACCACCTGGATGCCCGTCGGGGGTTTCTCGGTCCGGCCCGCGTCGAAGCCGATGTAGCGACCGTCAGGTGACCAGCCGAGCCACGGGCATTCCACCTCGCAGGGTCCGAGCGGTCTCATGGTCGGCAGCCTCCGCGTCCTCCCATCGGGCGTAACCACGAAGAGCGTCCGTGGGGTCGCGTACGCGAAGGCAAGGCCTGACGGCGCCCAGCCGACGAGGTTCAGCAGCCCCCGCGCGACCGTCCGAACGGAGCCGCCGCGAAGGTCGACCAGCAGTAGCCGCCCGGGCCCGGCGCCGCATCCGGGCTCGAAGGCGAGATCCTCGACACAGACGAGGAGCCGCTCGCCGTCCGACGACCAGGCGAGCGAGGGCGGCCCACCGACGATCAGGCGGCGAAGCACCGGCGCGCCGGTTGCGATGTCACGGACCCAGAGCTCGTGCGCGTAGCGCTGCGACGACGGCTCCCAGATCGCCCCGCGCGGCCGAAACCCGCTGAAGTACGCGATCTGTGTGCCGTCGGGCGACCACCGCGGCCCCGGCTCTCCGACCACCCCGTAGCTGTACAGCAGGCCCGCCCGCGGACCGGCGAGCGTGCGCTGCTCGAGCGAGTCGAGCTCCACGAGCTGGAGCGTCTCTCGTTGCCGGTCGACGAAGACGAGCCTCGTAGCGTCCGGCGAGAGCGCGTACCGGTTGTCTACCTCGCGCACGACGACGGTCTCGCGGCCGCTGCGTAGGTCGTGGCGAACGAGGCTGCCGACGCTTGACCCGTCGGGGCGATAGCGAACGGGTCGGTAGAGCAGGAGCCAGCGCCTCGCGAACGGGCAGACGACCCGACCGTTGCGCTCCGTGACCTTCTGCGGTCGCCCGCCGTCCGTCGCGACGTACGTGAAGAACTCGGTGGGTACCTCGGCATCTGAGGTGTACGCCACCTGCCGCCCATCCGTCGACCGGCAGACACCCCGGACGTGCGAGACGAGCCTGCGCAGGCCCCGTCCATCCGCTCCGATCGTGTAGCTCGCGGGCGCGGCGCTTGCGTCGCTGATCACCTCGAACTCGAGGCGGGGCGTTCCTCCGGGTAAGGGCGGGGGGAACGAGACCGTGGGCACGGCCTGCGTTACCGGAGGGCTGACGGAGATCGTGCCCTTGCCGGCGGCGACCGGCTCGAGCCGGTACACGACCAACGCGTTGTTGGCGCGGCCGAGATCCCAGTTACCGGTGACCGCGTAGAGCTCGCCGTTCGGGCCTGCGAGCACGGTCGAGAGCGCACGGAAGGCTCGCGCGACGTCGACCACCGCGCCTGACTCGGAGATGAGCGAGACGCGGTCGTGGCGCGTCAGGCCCGCGACGACGAGGTCACGGTGGACGACGCCGTCCCTGACGACGGCGCGCGGCGCAATCTGCGCGCCGGCCGCGTTGCGTCGCTCGAACAGGAGTCGTGCCTCGCCACGATCGAGCGCGTCGCCGTCGTCGTTCGGGTCGGCGAGCCGGTAGACGCGGAAGTCGCCGGTCCGGAAGTTGGACACGGCCGCCAGCACGGATCGGGAGCGGTCGTCGCCCTGGAGCGACGGCTCCGCGGCAAGCTGCCATCTCCCCTCCGAGAACGAGTCGAACGTGCCTGTGCTGCGCTTCGCGAACGGCAGGGACGCAGGCAGCGAGACGCCGCGCACGACGCGGTCGCGCCAGTCGCCGTCCGCGTTCGGGTCGACCACCTCGAAGAGCCGTTGCGGTCCCGTTCCCTCCGCAGGGTCGACCCAGAGCCAGACCCGGTCACGCGCCGAGGCGGCGATCTGCCATTCCATCCAGTCGGGCGGGAACAGCTTCGATCGGACGAGATCGCTGCCGCTGAGGACAAGCTGCCGCGACCCGTCGGGGTGGAGCACGAACAGCAGCAGATGGCCCAGACCGCCACGGGCGGCTGATTCCGCCGGCGACAGCTGGTATCCGAGCCCGGTCGCGTCCGGGTGGAGAAACGCCTGCACGTCGTTCATGGCGCCCGAGGGCGCGCAACTCGTCCGCGCCGACGCCCCCGACGGGAGATCGAGGCCTCCGGCGACGAAGAAGACGTCGCCGTTCGGCGCACTGCTGAGCGGCCGAAGGAACGGCCAGACGCACCAGCCTGGAATGTCCAGGCGCCCGAGATCGAGCAGTGGCGTCGCGCGGAGCAGGGTGCCGCGGTCGATACCGACAACACGGACGAGCGCCGGTGTACGAGAGCCTGCCGGTATCACCATCGCGTAGAGGTCGCGGCCGCCCGGTCCGAGCGCGAGGCTCGTCCACCAGGGGACGGAGTTATCGCCCGGCGACCACCCGACGGGGTTCCCTGGCGACGAGAAGGCGGTCGCGAGCCGGTAGTCGCTCCGGTATTGGATGCCGCGCGGGCCGGCGCTTACCCAGGTGCGGACGCCGAAGTACGTGGCCGTCGCGATCCCGGCCAGGAGCAGGAGCAGCGCGATCAGGATGAGGGCGAGACGCAGACGGAGCGGCACGCCGGGCAGGAGCCAGTCGAACCGCAGGAGGCGCCCACGCCTTGCGCCCTGCACAGGAGCGCGAAGCTCGTCGAGCAGCCGCGAGAGGAGCGCCTCGGCGAACTCGGGCCGCGGCGCCACGGGCCGGTCGAGACCGGCGAGGACGGCGGCGATCGGGTCGATTGCGCTCATGGCAGAGCCTCCACGTAGGCGCGCCTGAAGCCGTCGCGCCCGCGCTCGAGGAGCGAATTGACCGCCGCCACCGTCCTGCCGAGCGCCTCCGCGACCTCGGGTACGGAGAACCCGTCCGAGTAGCGCAGGACGAGCGCTGCCCGCTGCGAGGCGGGAACGGCGGCCAGGGCGGCCACCGCCCGCTCACGTGCGGCCTCTCCTCCTTCGTCGAAGCGCGTGTCCTCGAGCTCCGCACCCGGATCGAGCGCGAGCTCTCGTCCGGCTCTTTCCTCCCTGCGGTAGTGGTCGAGCAGCTTGTGCCGCGCGATCCCGTAGACCCACGGGATCGGAGCCTCGGGGCGCCGCCCCTTCTTGAGCTCGGCGACCGCGGCGAGGAACGTCTCCTGCGTCAGGTCCTCGGCGACCGGCACGGCCCCGCCGCAGCGATGCAGGAGGTAGCCGTACACCTTCGGCAGAGCCTCCTCGAAGAAGGCGCGAAAGGCGTCCGGGTCGAGGCCGAGCGCCTCGGCCTCTCGCACCGCCAGCTCCATGAACGGGATCACGAACACGTCTCATCCCCCATGTCGCACGGGATGCGCCGTTTTCATCGCCGCGCGCCAGGAGGCACGCCGGATCATCGCCCCTCGGCGACCGCCGTTCAAAGAGCGGCTAGCCCTGCCTCAGACGGTAGAGCTGTATCAGAGCCGGCTTCTCAGACGCCGCCGAGCACGACCAGCCGCTCCTCGGTCATCTCCCGGACCGTGTAGGCCGGCCCCTCTTTCGTGTTCCCGGACGCCTTCGTGCCGCCGTAGGGCATCTGGTCGGCCCGCCACTCGGGCGCCTCGTTGATCATCACGCTCCCGAACTCGAGCCGCGCGGTCGCCTTCACCGCGGGCTCGATCGAGCGCGTGAAGATCGCCGCCTGCAGCCCGTACTCGGTCGAGTTCGCAAGGTCGAAGCCCTCCTCGAGCGAGCCGTACGGGATGACCGAGCAGACCGGGCCGAAGATCTCCTGCCGGCAGACCTTCATCTCCGGCGAGACGCCCGTGAGCACGGTCGGCCGGATGAGGCCGCCCTCCTCGACGCCGCCGGCCTCGACCCTCGCGCCGCCCGCCTTCGCCTCCTCGATCCACTCGAGGATCCGCTCGTGGCTGCCGCGGTCGATGACGGGCCCGAGGTCGGTCGTGTCGTCGGCCGGGTCGCCGACGCGCAGGGCCTCGACCTTCGGCACGAGCGCGGCGAGGAAGTCGTCGAAGACCTCGCGCCGCACGTAGACGCGCTGGACCGAGACGCACGTCTGACCGGCGAAGGCGAAGGCGTGCGTCGCCACCTTCGTCGCGGCGAGCTCGAGGTCGGCGTCCGCCTCGACGAGAACCGGCGACGCGTTGCCGAGCTCGAGCGAGACCTTCTTCCTCGCGGCCCTCGAGCGCAGACCCCAGCCGACCTCCGACGAGCCGGTGAAGGTGATCATGCGGACGCGGTCGTCCTCGACCAGCACCCCGCCGATCTCGGCCGCCGAGCCGGGAAGGACGTTCAGCCAGCCTGGGGGCAGGCCCGCCTCCTCGCAGATCGCGGCGAGCCGGAGCGCGCTCACCGGCGTCTGGCTCGCCGGCTTCAAGACGACCGCGCAACCGGCCGCGAGAGCCGGTGCGAGCTTGTGCGCGACGAGGTTCAAGGGGAAGTTGAAGGGCGTGATCGCGCCGATGACCCCGATGGGCACGCGCACCGTCCAGGCGATGTGCCCCTGGCCCGGCTGCGTGCCCGTGATCGGAACGGACTCGCCTGAGAGCCGCCTGGCCTCGCCCGCCGAGAGGTTGTAGGTGTTCACGGCGCGCGCGGCCTCGATGCGGGCGTTCTTGATCGGCTTGCCGGCCTCGGCCGAGATCGCCCGGCCGAGCTCCTCGTTCCGCTCCTTCACGAGCAGCGAGACGCGGTCGAGGATGTCGGCGCGCTGCCAGGCGGGCAGCGGCTCGCGCATTGCACGCGCGGCCGCGTCGACCGCACGGCGCGCCTCCTCGGCGCCCGCTCGCGCGACCCGCGCGACGACCTCGCCCGAGTAGGGCGAGCGCACCTCGAGGTACGAGCCGGTGTCGATCCACTCGCCGTCGAGGTAGAGCCTCTCCGTGGTGGGCGGTGCGGCGACGATGGCCATGGAAGCTCCTTTCAGCGCGCCGGGACGGCGCGCACTGGGACAGACTTGAAGCCGTTGACGAAGTTGGAGCGAAGCCGCACCGGCTCGCCCGTGAGCTCGAAGCGTACGCCGCGCGCGAGGATCTCCTCGAGGAGGATGCGGATCTCGAGGCGGGCGAGGAAGGCCCCGAGGCAGAAGTGCGGGCCGCCGCCGCCGAAGGTGACGTGGTCGTTCGGCCGGCGGCCGACGTCGAAGCGGTAGGGGTCGGCGAAGGCCTCCTGGTCGTAGTTCGCCGACAGGTACCAGAGCGCGAGCTTGTCGCCGGCCTGGATCGGCACTCCGCGGATCTCCGTCTCACGGGTCGCGGTGCGCCGGAAGTAGATGATGGGCGTGCCCCAGCGGAGGATCTCCTCGACCGCCGTCGGCATGAGCGACGAGGCCGCCGCCAGGCGCTCCAGCTCGTCCGGGTGCTCCATGAGCGCGAGGATCCCCTGCGAGATCCCCGTCCTCGTCGTCTCGTTGCCGGCGAAGACGAAGAGCTCGAAGAAGTTCGTGTACTCGGTGTCGGTGAAGCGCTCGCCGTCCACTTCGGCGTGGACGAGCCGCGAGACGAGGTCGCCGGTCGGGCGCCGGCGCCGCTCCTCGCCAATCGTGCGACCGTACTCGAAGATGTGCCAGGCAGCCGGGCTCCCGAACGGAAGAAGGCGGGTGTCAACTTCGGTGGGGTACTTGACCGGGTCGGGGACGTGGTCGGGGTCGGTGGCCGCGGCCAGCTCGCTCGTCCATTCGATCAGCTGAGGCGTGTCCTCGGTCGGGAGCCCGAGGATCGAGATGAGCACCATGATCGGCAAGGGCTCGGAGATCGCAGGCACCCAGTCGAACTCGCCCTCCGCGATCGCCCTGTCGAGGAGCTCGCCTGCGACCCGGCGGGTGTAGTCCCCGTACTCGCGCACCTTCTTCGGCGTGAAGGCGGAGCTGACGATCTTCCGCAGGCGCGTGTGCGCCGGCGGGTCGGTCTCGATCATCGACTGGCGCGCCGCGAGTGCGTCCGGCTCGCGGTCCTCGAGCGCGATGTGGCCAATCTGCGAGGAGAACGTCTCCGTGTCCTTGCCGACGGCGACGTTGTCGGCGTGCTTCGTCAGGAGCCAGAACCCGCCCCGGTGGCCTTCCCAGGGATGCCAGTGCACCGGGTCCTCGGCACGGAGGCGCGAGAGGATCTCGTGCGGCACGCCCTCTCCGTAGACCGCCGGGCTCGCGACGTCCACGTTCGCGAGGTCGTCCTGCAGGATCGTCACCGCTCCCCCTGCGCGCGGCCGAGACCGAGCCAGAGGGCCCGGGTGGACTCGACATGGCGAGTCATCGCCTCGCGCGCCCGCTCGGGCTTTCGCGCGACGATCGCGCCGAGGATATCCCGGTGCTCGCGGTCGGCGAGCTCGGCGGCGCCGGGCGGGACGGAGCCGAGCCTGGCGATGCGGTAGACCTCGGCACGGATCTCCGCGACCTGGGAGACGAGCCGTTCCGAGCCGGATGCGTCCGCGATGATCAAGTGGAAGAGCGTATCGCGCTCGCTCCAGGCGTCGAAGTCCTTCGTCTCCTCCATCTCGGCCGCGAGTCGCTCGAGGTAGCCGACCTGCTCCGGCGTCGCGCGGTCGGCGGCGAGGCTCGCGGCGCCGCCCTCGACGACGACGCGGTAGTCGACGAGGTCGCGCAGCTCCGCCTCGGTGGGGAGGAGGCTGTCGCCGGGCCGGTGCGCGGCCGCCGCGCCGGCGCTGACGAAGGTGCCGCCGCCTCGGCCGCGCTGCGTCTCGAGGAGTCCGGCGCCACGCAGGATCGTGAGCGCGCTCCTGAGCGTGACCGGGGAGATGCCGAGGTCCTCGGCGAGCCGGCTTTCGGGAGGAAGGCGGTCGCCGGGCCGGAGGAGCCCCATGCCGATCGCCCGCCCGAGGCGCGCGACCGTCTCCGCGACCGCGCTTCCCTGGCGGACCGGCGTGAAGACCGTCTGCTCGACGAGCCGCTGGAGGAGGTCGCCGGTGTCAGTGACTGCCATCGCCGAGCTCCTTGGCGCCGGCGAGGATGACCTCCTCGAGCTCGATGCTCCCGTGCGACTCCCGGACGTGGGCCTGTGCGGCCGCGACGAGGTCCTCGTCCGAGGCCTTCGTCACCGAGAAGACGCAGCCCGCCTCCAGGCACTCCCAGCGCTTCATCCCGCCTCCACCCCGACGACGAAGTCGATCGTCGGGTCGAGGATCTGGTCGATGAGCGTCTGGTCAGGCGTGATCCCCAGCTCGCGGCAGCGGTTCCGGTAGTGGCGCACCTTCTGGCGCTGGTACTTGTCGAGGTCGAGCCCGGGGACGTTGCGCTGGTACTCGAGCATCCCGACGGCGTTGCCGCGGTACTCGTCGACGACGGCGTGGACGAGCGCCTCGTAGGCGGGGTTCTTCTCGATGAGGAGCCGGCAGGCTTCCGTCCCGAAGGTGATATGGCGCCCCTCGTCGCCGAGGATGCTCCTGAAGCCGAGCCGGAGCGTCGGCAGGGCGTCCCACATCTCGGTCGTGTCGACGACGATCTCGTACGACGGCATCGTCAGGACGCCTTCGACCCATGCGTTGTAGAGCGTCACGAACTGGACGAACGCGCCCTCGATCGCCGCCTCGTCGCCCGAATGGACGGCGTCCATGAGCTTCTTGCCGTACTTCGGGATGCCCTCGTACACGGGCTCGCCGACCTGGAACCGTCCGCTCGGGTCGACGGTGTGGTCGCGGAGCGGCCAGTGCGCCGCCTTCTCCGCGGGCTCGAGGATGCCGACGACCCGGTCGTGCCAGAGCGCGAAGAACTCCGAGTGACGGGCCTCCTCGAGCATGAAGGTCGAGAGGAACATGACCCAGTCGAATCGCCCGAGTGCGTGCGCGGCCGCGATCGTGGGCAGGAGCTCGTCGGTCACCTCCTGCTCGCCCGCCTCGAAGCGGACCGTGATGGTGAGGATGCCCTCGCGTTGCGAGTCGGTCAGGCGCTTCCAGTCGCGCGCGTCCTCGGCGTAGTCGAACTCCTTCGGGTCCCAGAACTTGCGCGTCGCCTTCTCGTACTTCCGGTAGATCGACCCGGCCATCAGCTCGCGCGTGAAGCGGAACCGCGACTCGACTGGGCGGATCTCTGCGAACGTCCCCACTCGGCCTCCTTCTCAAGGAAGAGCGATAATAGATAAAGATGTAGCTTTTAGCCGGCCGACCCGGCCAAAACTCATCATTGACCCGGCGCGACGGCCGTATACGCTCGGGGCTCTTTGCCGATTCGGAGCGAGTTTTGTCGACAGATCTGCTGACCGCCAGCATCCACGAGGCGCTGAAGAGCGCGATCCTCGAGGGCCGCTTCGAGCCGGCCCAGCGCATCAACCAGGGGCAGATCGCGAAGGAGCTCGGCGTGTCGCGCACGCCGGTCCGCGAGGCGCTCCAGTCGCTCGCCCGCGAGGGCCTGGTCGACCTCGTGCCGCGGCGGGGCGCCTTCGTCAGCTCCTTCGGCGCGCAGGAGCTCTTCGAAATCTACGACCTGCGCGAGCTGCTCGAGCCTCACGCCGTGGCTCGGGCGTGCCTGCTTGCGACGCCGACGGAGATCGCGGCGATCCGGCGGCTCGAGCGGGAGATCGAGAGCGCGGAGGAGGTCGAGCTCGCGTTCGCGCTCAACCGCGAGTTCCACCAGCGCCTCTGCGAGCCGTGCCGGAACCGCCTGCTGATGGCGCTGCTCGAGACGGTCTGGTCGCAGCAGAGCGCGCTTCGCATCTTCACGTACTACGCGCGGTCGGCCGAGGCGCTCGAGCGGACGAACACGGAGCATCGGGCCATCGTCGAGTCGTTCGCCGCCGGCGACAGTGCGGGGACGCGCGAGCTCGTCCGCCGCCACATCGCCGAGGCGCACCAGACGCTCGCCGAGCTGATCGTGGAAGCCGGAGCGGACACCTGACGATGTGCGGGATCGCGGGCATCATCCTGCGCGAGCCCGGGCCGGTTGGCGACCACCTCGCGCGGATGTGCGAGGCGATGCGGCACCGCGGCGTCGACTCGACCGGTTTCGCGCTCTACGGTGAGCCCGTCGAGCATCTCGTCGTCCGGCTGCGCTTTCGGGACGCGACCGGCTGGGAGGAGCAGCTCGAGACGCTCATCGTGGGCCTGCGCGAGTCGGGCGGCGACCTCGTGGCCGATCCGAGCCTCGACCGCGACCCCCGCGCGCCCGACCGGTTCGCCCGCCTCGAGCTCACCTTCCCCGGCCCGGTGCGAGAGCTCGCCGACGTGCTCGCTGGACGCGGCGGCGTCGAGATCCAGTCGGTCGGCCACTCCCTCGAGATCGTCAAGGATCTCGGGGACGCGAGGACGGTCGCCGAGCGCCACGGGATCAACAAGTTCCGCGGGACGCACGGCCTCGGCCACGTCCGCCTCGCGACGGAGTCGATCACAGCCGTCTCCTACGGCCATCCCTTCTGGGCGGAGCCGTTCCCGGACGTCGCCATCGTCCACAACGGCCAGCTCACGAACTACTACAAGTCCCGCCGGCTCCTCGAGCAAGACGGCTACCGCTTCCACACCGGCAACGACTCCGAGCTGATCGCCGTGTACCTCGCCGACCGCATGCAGCGCGGGCAGACCTTCTACGACGCTCTCAAGGGGTCGGTCTACGAGCTCGACGGCTGCTTCGCCTACCTGCTCTCGACCGCGGACGCGATCGGGTCTGCGAAGGACATGTTCGCGATCAAGGGCCTCGTCGTGGCGACGGTCGAGGAGGGCGTGGCGATGGCGACCGAGGAGCAGGCGATCCGCGCCGTCTTCCCCGACGAGCTCGAGACGGTGCACCCCGACCCCAAGTCGGTCTTCATCTGGGAGACCGGCGGACGCGTCCTCCAGGAGATCGTATGAAGTATCCGGGGAAAATGCTGCGCATTTTCCCCGGTGGGGGCTTGTCCCGTCGCTTCGCTCGGGAGGTGGCCCTGTGAGCACCGCGGTGCGGGTCGAGGTCGACGCCGACGGCGTCGAGCGCCTCAACCTCGAGCTTCGGCGGCTCGCGGCGGAGGGCGCCGCCGAGATCGTCGTCAAGAACCCGCGCTCGCGCCACAACCTCGCGGTCGGCCAGACGGCGCCTGTCCGGATCCTCGTCGACGGCTCGGCCGGCTACTACTGCGGCGGCCTCAACGCGGGCGCGCACATCGAGGTGGCGCGCAACGTCGGCTGGGGCGCCGGCGAGGCGATGGCCGCCGGGTCGCTCGTCGTCTCAGGCGGCGCCGCCCTCGGCACCGGCGCGTCGATGCGCGGCGGCGCCCTCGTCGTCCGCGGCAACTGCGGCCCTCGCGCCGGCGTGTGCATGAAGGGCGGCACCCTGATCGTCGAGGGATCGGTCGGCTACGCGGCCGGGTTCATGACGCACGCGGGCGACCTGATCGTCCTCGGGGACGCCGGCGAGGCGCTCGGCGACTCCCTCTGGGAGGGCCGGATCTACGTCGCCGGCGCGATCCGGAGCCTCGGGAACGACGCCGTCGTGGTGGAGCCCGACGACGAGGACTCGGCCCGCGTCCACGCCCTCCTCGCCGAGCACGCGATCGACGGGCGGTTCGCGTTCAAGAAGGTCGTCGCCGAGCAGCGCCTCTGGTACTTCACGAGCCGGAACGCCGAGGCCTGGTTAAGGATATGAGCTATCCGCGTATCCGCGCGAAATGCTGTGCATTACGCGCGGGTCTTGGTTTGTCCCTTCGCTTCGCTCGGGAGGATCGCCGGTGAGCCGGGACGGGAACGCGGACCCGGGGTACGCGCGGGGGCGCTCGCACGTCTGGACGCCCGAGATCATCCGCGACATCCAGGCCAAGGCCGACCTCGGCCGCTACCAGATCCGCGGCTTCTCGACCTTCCAGCGCTTCCCCTCGCTCGACGACCTGGTCTTCCTGCCGGGGGTGATGACGCGGATCCCGCTCGAGGGCTATCGCGAGCACTGCGAGACGAGCACCGTGATCGGTGGGCACGATCCCGCGCACGTCTCCGATCCGCTCGAGCTCGCGATCCCCGTCTACCTGACCTCGATGAGCTTCGGCGCGCTCGGGGCGAACGCCAAGCAGGCTCTCGCCCGGGGCTTCTCGCGGGCGGGATCGGCCACGTGCACGGGCGAGGGCGGCATGCTGCCCGAGGAGCGCGAGGCCTCGGACCGGCTCATCTACCAGATGACGCCGTCGCGCTACGGGCTCGACCTCGAGCACCTGCGCCTGGCCGACGCGATCGAGATCGTGATCGGCCAGGGCGCAAAGCCGGGGACGGGCGGGCTCCTCCTCGGCATGAAGGTCTCCGAGAAGGTGGCGGGCATGCGCACGCTCCCGGTCGGCGTCGACCAGCGTTCTGCCGTGCGCCACCCCGACTTCCTCGGCGGCGACGACCTCCAGGTGAAGATCGAGGAGCTACGCGAGGCGACCGACTACCGCGTCCCGATCATCCTCAAGCTCGCCGCCTGCCGCGTCCTCGAGGACGTCAAGGTGGCTGCGAAGACCGGGTGCGACGCCATCGTCGTCGACGGCGCCGAGGCCTCGACCGCCGCCGCGCCGGAGTTCCAGCTCGACCACACCGGCATCCCGACGCTCGCCGCCATCCCGGCGGCGCGGCGGGCGCTCGAGGAGCTCGGCCTCTACGGCAAGATCACGCTGATCGCCTCCGGCGGGATCCGCAACGGCGTCGACGCGGCCAAGGCCCTCGCCCTCGGCGCCGACTGCGTCGCGATCGGCACTGCGGCGCTCGTCGCGCTCGGTTGCAACGCGCCCCGTTACGTCGAGGACTACGAGGCGCTCGGCACCGCGCCGGGCGCGTGCCACCACTGTCACACGGGACGGTGCCCGGTCGGGATCACGACTCAGGACCCGGAGCTCGAGGCTCGGCTCGACCCAGAGGAAGGCGCCCGACGCGTCCACAACTTCCTCACCGCGACGGTCATGGAGATGACGCTGATCGCCAAGTCGTGCGGCAAGCGAAACGTGCACAATCTCGAGCCGGAGGACCTGCGGGCGGTTTCGCTCGAGGCTTCGGCGTTCACCGGCGTTCCACTCGCGGGCGTCGACTGGGTCGTCGGGCCCGGGCTCAACGAGAGGGGAGTGTGACGGTGGCGAGAGCCGAAGCCGACATCGAGAGCGTGCGCAAGCTCTGCGAGGCGAACCGGATCCACACGGTCGAGTGCATGTTCGCCGACACGTGGGGAATCCCGCGCGGCAAGCGGATCCCGACCGAGCAGTTCCTCGGGGGCCGAGGCTTCGCGACCGCGAACGTCGCCTTCACCTGGGACATGCACTGCTTCATCTTCCCGACGAGCTTCGTCAACGAGACGCACGGCTATCCGGACATGCACGCCGTCCCCGACCTCTCGACGTTCCACGTCGCGGGCTGGCGCGAGGGGACGGCTTACTGCATCTGCGACACGATCGACATCGAGACGCACGAGCCGGTCGCGATGGACGGGCGCAACATCCTCCGCCGCGCCGTCGAGCGGCTGCGGGGGCACGGCTACGAGCCCGTGGCGGCGACCGAGCTCGAGTTTCACCTCTGCACGCCCGACTGGGAGCCGTTCTACCGCGGCGTCGCCTGCTATTCGATGCCGAGGGGCGCCGAGGTCGAGTTCGTCGTCGGCGACCTGCGGCGCTGGCTCGCGGACTCCGGGATCACCGTCGAGGCGTGCAACGTCGAGTACGGGCCCGCCCAGGTCGAGGTGAACCTCGGCCACGGGCCGGCTCTCACTGTGGCGGACGCGACGATGGTCTTCAAGTACGTCGTCAGGCAGGCGGCTCAGGCGCACGGCCTCCGCGCGACCTTCATGCCGAAGCCGTACATGGGCGACGCCGGGAACGGCCTGCACATCCACCAGAGCCTGCGCGGGCCGGACGGGCGAAACGCCTTCGACGTGAAGGACGCCGATCCGCCCGTGCACTCGAGCCTCATGCGCCGCTACCTCTCGGGGCTCGTGGCGCACCAGCTCGAGCTGCAGGCGGTCAACTGCCCGACGATCAACTCCTACAAGCGGGTCGAGGACTACTCGTTCGCGCCGACGCAGGTGAGCTGGGGCCTCGACCACCGGCTCGTCGCCATCCGCTCGGTCGTGGAGCACGGCGAGGCGACCCGGCTCGAAGCACGCTGGGCCTCGGCGGATGCGAACCCCTACCTCGTTCTCGCCGGCTGTCTCGCCGCAGGGGCCGACGGCCTCGGGCGCGACATCCCGCTGCCGACCATGGTGAGCGGTGACCCGCACGCCGACGCGTCGCTCCGTCGCATCCCGACGACGCTCGCCGAAGCCGTCGTCGAGCTCGAGCAGAGCTCGTTCGCCCGCGAGGTCTACGGCGACATGTTCATCGACACCTACCTCGTCATGCTCCGCCACGAGGTGGAGCTCTTCACCCGCCATGTCACGGACTGGGAACTCACCCGCTACCGAGAGGTGATGTAAGTGACCGACCCGCATCCGCCCAACATCCGTCTCATCCCGGACCCGCCGCTCTCGCCGGTCGAGCCCTCGCCCGAGCGCGAGCGAACCGGCGCGGGCCACACGAAGGTGGCCGTCCTCGGCGCCGGGCACGGCGGCAGCGCGATGGCCGGGCACCTCGCGCTCCTCGGCTTCGACGTGACGGTCTGCTCCCTCTACGGCCGGGAGCTCGACGCGGTCGAGGCGAAGGGCGGCGTCGAGCTCGTCGGCGAGGAGGTGCAGGGCTTCGGGAAGTACGCCCGCATCGAGCGCTCGCTCGACAAGGCGATCGCCGGCCAGGACGTGCTCATGATCGCGGCCCCGGGCGTCGCGCACCGCGTCTACGCGACGCTGCTCGCGCCGATCCTCGAGGACGGCCAGATTGTCGTGCTCAACCCGGGGCGAACGGGCGGCGCGCTCGAGTTCGCCACCGTGCTGCGGCGCTTCGCCTGCCCGGC
>JBGPNP010000018.1:0-15113 GCA_041487575.1 Gaiellaceae bacterium
GAGCTACGACCCGGTGGACGGCCTCGCGCTCTTCCCGATTCCGGCGAGCGCCGCCCGGCTCCGCCCGGGCAAGAACAGGGTCGTGATCCAGGCGAGCGACTACCAGGAGTCGAAGAACGTTGAGAGCGTCGGCTCGGACATCTACCCCAACACCGCCTTCTTCCGCGCGACAGTGGACGTCACGCCGAACGAGGTCGCGGTCTCGTGGCTCGACCCGGAGGCGGGCTCGTGCGCGTCGGGACGGATAGAGCTCCTCGTCTCCGCCGACGGGCCGGCGAAGATCGCGCGCGTGCGCTTCCTCGACGGCGACCGCATCGTGAGCGTCGACAGGAAGGGCGAGGGCGGGCTCTTCTCGGCCACCTGGCAGGCCGGGAAGGCGGCTAAAGGGAAGCACGTGCTGACGGCGGTCGCGACCGACAAGGTCGGCCACGAGGCGTCCGCTACTCGAGTCCTACGCGTCTGCCGTTAACTGGCCCTTCGGGCAGTTGCCGGAATGATCGGGCCGGGCTACCGTGAGCGCACCGCCCGCAAAGGAGAAGCTGTGAAACGACTCGCCGTTCTCGCCTGTGCCCTTCTCGGGCTCGCGCTGCCGTCCGCGGCAGTGGCCACCCACTCGTGGGGCGGCTATCACTGGGCGCGCACGGCGAACCCGTTCACGCTCAAGCTCGGCGACAACCTCAGCTCCGGCTGGAAGCCGTACCTCGCGACCGCCTCCACCGACTGGAGCCAGTCGGCAGTCCTCAAGACCACGGTCGCCCCAGGCCAGAGCTCGAAGAAGCGCTGCAGCACGACGAGCGGGCGCGTCGAGGTGTGCAACGGCTCCTACGGCAACAACGGCTGGCTCGGGATCGCCCAGATCTGGCTCTCCGGGGGCCACATCTACCAGGGGACGGTCAGGCTGAACGACACCTATTTCAACCTCGCGCAGTACAACAACTCGAGCGAAAGGGAGCACGTCGTGTGCCAGGAGGTCGGGCACACCTTCGGGCTCGACCACCAGGACACCTCCGGGATCTCGCTCAACACGTGCATGGACTACTACAGCAACACGAGTAGCGCGGACACGAAGAGCACTCACCCGAACCAGCACGACTACGACGAGCTCGCGATCATCTACACGCACCTCGATTCGACGACCACAATCTTGGCGTCGGCGCCGACCGGCCCCGGCAAGGGGCAGACCCAGCGCGTACGCGACGACCTCTGGATGGAGGATCTCGGGAACGGCGTCAAGCGCTTCACCTTCGTCTACTGGGTGAACCGTGGCGTCTCGCACAGCGCTCCTGCGGTCGGCGACTAGCGTCCGCGCGCCGCGCAACGCGAGTACGCTGACCCGTATTCGCGTCGCGGTCGTCACCGGAGGCTCGAGCGGGATCGGCGCAGCACTTGCGCGCAAGCTGACGGCGCGAGGCTGGCTCTGCGTCCTGCTCGCGCGCGGGCGGGAGCGGCTCGAGCGGGTCGCCGCCGAGCTCGGGGCCGAGGCCGAGCCGTGCGACGTCGCCGACCGGGCGCAGGTCGGCCGGGTCGCGGCGGCGGTCGGCGAGCGCCATTCTGCTGTCCACCTCCTCGTCAACAACGCCGGCGTCCCCGGGCGGGGTGGCTTCCTCGAGCTTCCCGCCGAGCGGATCGAGGAAGTGATGCGGATCAACTATCTCGGGAGCGTCTGGTGCCTGCGCGCCTTCCTGCCGCTCCTCGAGGCGGGAGCGCCAGCCGATGTCGTTAACGTGGCCTCCGTCGCCGGGACGGTCGCCTTCGGCCCCTCCGGCCCATACTCCGCCTCGAAGCACGCCCAGCTCGCCTTCTCGCGGAACGTCACCGCCGAGCTCGCGCCGCACCGGATCCGCGTCCACTCGGTGAACCCGGCCTTCACGGAGACGGAGGGCTTCCCGCAGGACCGGCTCGCCGACGGCGGCTGGACGCGCCGGCTCGTCATGACCCCCGAGCGGGTCGCCGATGCGATCGTCGAGGCGGTCGAGAACGGGCGCGTCGAGGTCTTCGTTCCCGGGGGATACCGGCTCGCCGCCGCGGCCCAGGCGCTTGCACCCGCCTCGCTCGCCCGCCTGGCAGCGCGCCGTGGGAGCTGGCCGTGATCCGGATCGGCGCCGGCCTCTCGGAGAGCCCCTCGTCGATGGCCGCCGGGGTCGAGGCCGCGCGGCAGGCCCGCTCCGAGCTCGGCGGCGCTCCCGTCGACCTGGCGTTCGTCTTCCTCTCCCAGGCGCACCTGGGGCACGCTGCCGAGGTGTTCGAGGCCGTCCGCGAAGAGCTCTCACCCCGCCGGCTCGTCGGCTGCGTCGCGCAGGGGGTCGTCGCGCGCGGCCGCGAGCTCGAGGAGGGAAACGGCGTCGCCGTCTGGGCCGGCTCGCTGCCGGGCGCGGAGATCGAGACGTTCCACGCCTCCGCACGCGTGGGCGAGGAGAGCGTGGAGATCGAGGGTTTCCCCGAGCTCGGGGACCCCTCGCTCGTGACGCTACTCGTCGACCCCTTCACGTTCCCGGCCGGCCTCCTGCTCGAGCGGCTCGGCGAAGAGCACCCGGGCCTTCCCATCGTCGGCGGCATCGCCGTGGGCGGGTCCGGCCCGGGGCGCCACGCGCTCGTCGCGGGCTCCGAGCTCTACACCGAGGGCGCGGTCGGCGTGGTCCTCTCGGGCATCCGCGTGGAGACGGTCGTCTCGCAGGGCTGCGCCCCCATCGGACACGAGTCCGTCGTGACCCACGCCGAGGGCAACGTCGCCTTCGAGCTCGCCGGCAAGCCCGCCCTCGAGCGTCTGCGTGACGAGATCGAGGAGCTCTCGCCCGCGCAGCGCGCGCTCGCGGTGCGAGGGCTCCTCGCCGGGCTCGTCATCGACGAGAACAAGCCCGAGTACGGGCGGGGCGACTTCCTGATCCGGGGCCTGCTCGGCGCCGACGAGGCGACAGGCGCGCTCGCCGTCGGCGATGAGCTCCGGGTCGGGCAGACGCTCAGGTTCCACGTGCGCGACGCCGGCACCGCGGACGACGACCTGCGCGCGGCGCTCGCAGAGCTGCGTGCGGCCGGGAAGCCGGCCGGAGCTCTCCTGTTCACCTGCAACGGCCGCGGCTCGAGCATGTTCCCCGAGCCGGATCACGACGCCCGGGCCGTCGGCGAAGCTGTCGGGGAGCGAAGCGTTGCCGGTTTCTTCTGCGGGGGCGAGATCGGCCCCGTCGGCGGCCGGCCGTTCCTGCACGGTTTCACGGCGACGATGGCCGTCTTCCTCGACGCCTGACGCGTCTCGCGCCCGTCGCCCGACATGGCTGGGGGAAGGGTCTCGAAAGGAGAGCCGATGCGCTTAGCAGCAGGCCTAGCCTAGGGGTAATCGCAGCCATCGCAGCCATCGCGGCGAGCCTCGCCCCGACCCATCACGGCTCGAGCCGGCGGCCGATCCGGAGTCCGGCCGCCCCGAGCGCCGCTCCGGCCACAGCGTCGAGGACGTAGTGGTTCGCCGTGACAAAGACGACGAGCGCGACGAGAGGCGCGTATCCGGGCGCGAGCCCGCGGGCCAGGCGGCTACCGCTCGTCTCAGCGATCGCCGCGCCCGTGACGACCGCGAATGCGACGTGGATGCTCGGCATCGCCGCGAGGGGGTGGTAGAGCTTCGAGATCGGCCCTGAGTCCAGGTCGAGCCGGGAGATCTCCGCGATCGTGTCGACCATGTGGTCGAGGCTCCGCGGCGGCGCCGTCGGGAACCAGAGGAAGGCCGGCTGGGCGCCGGCGAAGGCGATCGCGGCGGCGCGGCGCAGGCGGTGGAAGTCTGGGTCGCGCCGCAAGAAGAGGTGCGTGAGATACCCGACCGTCAGCCCGACGTTGAGTGTCGCGTAGCCGAGGTTAAGGACGTGGACGACCCGCGGGTACGGGAGGACGAAGCGCTGGAGGTCCGGCTCGACGTGGACGCCGAGCCGGCGCTCGAGCTCAACGATCCGCTCCGCGTTCCGCTGCGCCCGCCGGCGCCCGGGCTCGTTCACGACCGCCGCCCGCACGAGCAGGTGGGCGGCGTAGATCCCGAGGCCGATCGCCGCCTCACGCTTGCCGGAGAACCGCGCGGCGCGTCTCATCCGTCGATTCTCCACCATCACCCGGAACGATGGATACTTAGGGTGCATGCCTCGGCGGTGGCGGAGAATCCTCGTCCGGCTCGGCGTCGGCTCGGCGGCGACGGGCTTCTTTCTCTGGCTCTTCCTCGGCGAGGTCGACCTCGGCCAGGCGTGGCACGAGATCCTCCGGCTGCCGGGCTGGACGATGCTCGGCGCCCTCGCGCTCGTCCTCGTGAACATCTTCTTCATGGCGCTGCGCTGGCGCTTCCTGCTCGAGGGCGCCGGCTACCGGGTGAGCCTCCGGGAGCTCCTCTCCGGCGTCTGCGTCGGGCGCGGCGCGAATAACATCCTCCCGGCGCGGGGCGGCGACCTCCTGCGCGTCGAGTCGATGCGCGAGGTGCGCTACATCCCCGTCTTCGTCACGGCCGGGACGCTCTTCGCCGAGCGCCTCCTCGACGGCGTCGTCCTTGCCGCCTGGATCGTCCTCGGCGCCGCGCTCGTCGGGGAGGGTGGCGAGATGCTCTTCACCGGCATCGCGCTGACGGTGGGCACGGCGGTCGGCGTCACGCTCGTCGCGGTGGCGGCCAAGGATCCCGAGCGCGCCGAGCGGTTCGTCTGGCGGGCGACGAGGCGGCTCCCACCGCGCTGGCACACCCGAGTGGGCCGCGCGACCGCGCACTTCGTCGAGGGGCTCGGCGCGTTCACGGCCAGGCGGCGGCTTCTCCTGCTCCTCGGGACCTCGATCGCCATGTGGCTCGCGGACGTTGCGATGTACACCGTCGTCGGCCACGCGTACGACCTCGGCATCGGTTTCGGCGGCTACTTCCTCCTCGAGGGCATCGGCAACCTCGCGCTCGCCGTCCCGACAACGGCCGCCGGGCTCGGCACCTTCGACTACATCACGCTCCTCTCGGCCAAGGCGATTCACGTCAACCCGGCCAAAGCGACCGCCTACGTCCTCACGATGCACGCGCTCACCGTCGTGCCCGTGACGCTCTTCGGCGCGCTCCTCTTCCGCCCCGCCTTCCCGCGGCTCTTCCGCGGCCGCGGGCGAGCCGAGGCGGAGCCGCTGGAGACGGGCTAGAGCGTCTCCCCCCGCGCGGCCGCGTGCTCGCGGGCCAGGTAGGCGACCTCCCGCCCTCGCGATGCGGCAGCCTCGACGGCCTCTGCGACGCGCCGGCGGCGCACCCGCGGGTCGGCGAGGTTCACATCGAAGTTGCGTCCCTCGGCCCGGGCCTCCTCGACCGCGCGCGCGAGCTGATCCTCGAGCCGCCGCGGCGCGGACTCGCCCTCGCTGAGGTGGCGAGCGACGACCTGGCCGCAGGTGAGCGGCACGGCGAGCCGCATGAGGGCGAGGACGGCGTCCTCGAGCCCGTCCGTGGGGGGCTCGACGGGCGGAAGGAACGAGACGTAGGCGCGCGTGCGCCTCCGGACGAGCGGGTCGTACGCGATCCCGACCGGCTGCAGCCGGACGGGGCGCGCGCGCCGCACGAGCGCCGTGAGACCGGGGCGGACGGGCCCGATCCGGCCGTCCGGAGAGGGCCGTCCCTCCGGAAAGAGCATCAGGGCGCCGCCGCCGCGGACGACGTCGACGAGCCGCCGGAAGTCCGCGCCGGCCAGCGCCGCCTGCCGGCTCCAGAGACCCTCGAGCTCGGGCCGCTCGGCGAGATCCGGCCGGCGCACCTTCCGCCAGAGGAGGTCGGCGTACTCCCCGCGCAGGACGTCGGCGCCGCGGGTGGGCCCGGGGTGACCGAGGGAGGAGGCCCGCTCGCGGAAGACGGCCGCGAGCTCGCGTGGTAGGAGCTCGTCGAGCGCGCCCGCCGGAACCTCGCGCAGGACGTCGCCGAGCCGGATCATCGTCGCGCTGCGGATCGGGCTCATCCACGGCAGGTACCGGAGCGCGCCGCCGACGCGGATCCCGTAGAGAGCCTTCCGCGCGCGGGGGGAGAGGTTCCTCGGAAAGCCGGCGAAGAAGCCGCGCGCGAAGATGTCGTCGCGGGCGGCGAATGAGATCCGCGGGCGGCTCGCCCACAGCCGGCCAGCGCGGTACATCGAGGGGCAGAGGAGCGGCACGTCGGTCTCGCGCCGGTGGGTCGAGAAGATGATCGTCCCCGGCTCCGCCGAGAACACGTCAGCACCGAGCGTGTGGACGGAGAACGCGGCCCTCGTGTACGCGCCCATCCCGAGCGCGACCGCGTCGTACTGGAGGCTCACGCGGGTAGCATGACCGCGTGCCCACGCTCGCGCTCGGAGACGAAGCGCCGCCCTTCGCCCTTCCCGGGGTCGACGGGAAGGCGCACTCCCTCGCCGACTTCGACGGCACGCCCGTCGCGGTCGTCTTCTCCTGCTGCCACTGCCCGTACGTACTCGCGTGGGAGGAGCGCCTGAACGACGTCGCCCGCGACTACGTCGGCCGAGCCGGGTTCGTCGCAGTCAACTCGAACGACCACGTCGGCGACTCCTTCGAGGAGATGAAGAAGCGCGCGAAGGAGCGCCGGTTCGTCTTTCCCTTCCTCCGCGACGAGACGCAGGAGGTCGCGGTCGCCTACCGGCCCGCACGCACGCCCGAGGTCTTCGTCTTCGACGCCGAGCACCGGCTCGTCTACCACGGCGCCCCCGACTCCGATCACCGCGACCCTCACGGCGCCGAGCCGTACCTTCGCCGCGCCCTGGACGCCGCCCTCGCCGGGCGGCTCCCGGCCGTCCAGAAGACGCCGCCGGTCGGCTGCACGATCAAGTGGCGGTCGTAGCGGTTCGGCCGGTCGCGTGCTGGCCGGACGCCTAGCCGGTCGGGCTGCTACATCGGCCGCGGGCGCTCGAGCAGGTACCAGGCGATCCGAAGCGTCAGCGCATAGCCGTCGGGTGTCCGGCGGAGCTCGATCCCGGCCCGCTCGCCGCGGCCAAGAAGGCGCTCGATCTCCGCGACGACCGCCTGCCGCGCCGCTCCCTCGCAGCCGGCGAGGGCGAGGAACTCGCCCAGGCCGCGCTCCTCGCCCTCGACCTCGAAGCGCCGCAGGACGAGCCAGTTCGCCTCGAAGAGGCTGCGGAAGTCGGCGTCGGAGAGGACGCGGACGTGCGACGGGTCCCGCAGCCGCTCGATCCGGTTGTGAGCGAGCGCCTCGAGCGGGTCGACGGAAGCGATCTGGTCGACGACGACGATGCGCCCGCCGGGCCTCGTGACACGGGCGAGCTCAGCGATCGCGAGCTCGGGCCGGCACAAATGGTGGATCGTGCGCGAGGTGACGGCGAGATCGAAGCTCCCGGTCTCGATCGGAAGCGCAAGGCAGTCGCCCTCGACGAAGGTGACGTTCGGGACGCCCTGCGCCCGGCGGCGCGCCTCGGCGAGCATCTCCGGGACGAAGTCGACCGCGACGACCTCGCGCACGAGCGGCGCGAGCGCGAGCGCGACGGGGCCCGTCCCGGTTCCCGCGTCGAGCGCTCGTTCGGTGCCGAGTGGCTCGACGAAGTGCCGTAGCCGCTCGCGGAGCCCCTCGAGCCTGCGGTCGCCGAGCTCCCCGAGTCGCGCCGCCGTCGCGGCGAACCGGGCCTGGACTGCGTCCTCGTGATTCACCGCCGCTCCCTCCGCACGAGCGCGAGGGCCTCCTCGCAGGTCGCGATCGTCCCCGCTGCACGCTCCTCCGCGACGAGCGCGAGCAGCCGGCCGACCTCGGGCCCGGGCGGGATCCCGAGCTCGTCGCCGCGCAGCAGAGGCTCTTTCGGCTCGTGCTCGCGCGCCAAGCGCACCGCGTCCGCGTACTCGGTCGCCCCGACGAACGCGAGGGCGTCGAGAGCCCAGGGCTCGGTCGCACGGCGGAAGCGGTAGATCCCGCGCGGCGATCCATCCTCCGGAGGTCGCGCCCGAAGGAGCGTCCGCGCGTAGCGCCGCGTCTCGTTCGCGATCGGCAGCCGCTCGATGCGCTCCTCGAGAGCGGACACGAGCCGAAACTCGGGCGAGTCGACACGCTCGAACCGGCCGAGGCCGGCCTCCGAGCCGCCCAGGGGCTCGAGCAGGCCCAGCTCGCCGGCACGGCGATAGCCGGCCACGGAGAGCCGCAGGAGCTCCCCGAGGATCCGCTCCCCCGCGGGCTCGGCGGCGAGCCCTGCATTCGCGCGCACGAGCTCCTCTGTCCCGGTATCGAGTCGGAGGCCGAGCTCGTCCTCGAGTCGCACCGCGCGCAGGAGCCGGATCGGATCGTCGGCGAAGACGGTCGGGCCGACGGCGCGGAGGAGACCGGCAGCGAGATCCGCGCGCCCGCCCAGCGGGTCGGCGGGCTCGCCCCCGGCGACTGGGACGGCGATCGCGTTCACGGTGAAGTCGCGCGTGCGCAGGTCGTCCTCGATCGAGCCCCGGAGCGGGGTGAAGTCCACCGTGCGGCCGTCCGCGAACGCGACGCGCCAGGCGCCGTGACGCTCGGAAAGCGGGAAGAGGGCGCCCCGGGTGGCGCGGGCGTACCGGCGCGCGGCCGGCTCGGGCGAGGGGCAGGCGACGTCGACGTCCTCGACCGGCCGGCCGAGGAGCTCGTCACGCACCGCGCCACCGACGACATAGGCCTCCTCGTCGCCGACCGCCGCGCGGATCCGCTCATCCATCCACGACCCTCCGCTCGGCGCGCTCGGGCGCGCTCACGATCCCGCACGCGACCTCGTAGTTGATCGTGCCGAGCCGCCGGGCGTGCTCCTCGGCGAGGACCCCCCCGCCGATGAGCGTCACGGTCGTCCCGGCGGGCTCGTCCCCGATCTCCACGGCGAAGGAGTCCATGGACACCGTGCCGAGAACGCGACGCCGCGTCTCGCCGACGAGCACCTCGGTCCCGGTGAGCCCGCGCCGCCAGCCGTCCGCGTACCCGACCGGGACGAGGCCGATCCGGGTCTCGCGCTCGGCGACGTGGCGCCGCCCGTAGCCCGTGCTCTGCCCCGGGGCAAGCGTCCTGGCGAGCGCGACGTAGCTCCGCCAGGAGAGCACGGGCTCGAGCCCGTGGCCGCCGGGGTCGTCGCCGAAGGGAGAGAGGCCGTAGAGCGCGACGCCGCACCGGACGGCGTCGAAACGGGCCTCAGGGAAGCGGAGCGTCGCCGCGCTGTTTGCCATGTGCGCGGGGATACCGGGCAGCTCGGCGGTGAGCGCGCGGAAGCGCTCGATCTGCTCGCGGGAAAAGGAGTCGTCCGGCTCGTCGGCGGTGGCAAGGTGGCTCATGAGGCCCACGAGCCTCTCGCGGGGGAGGCTCCTCGCCTCCTCCGGCGACATGCCCCAGCGGCCCATGCCCGTGTCCACCTTCGCGTGGACGGGGAGACCCTGCGGGAGCTCGGGAGTGGAAACGCTGACCTCGAGCCCGGCGTCGCGCGCGACCCGGTCGTCGCCCCGACCCAGGGGGCCCATGACCACGATCCGGGCGCCGGGGACCAGGCGGCGGAGCGCCTCTCCCTCGCGCACGGTCGCGACGCAGAGCGCCGCCGCCCCGGCCTCGAGAGCGGCGGGCGCGATGTCGGCGGCGCCGTGCCCGTAGGCGTCGGCCTTGACGACGGCCCAGAGCTCGGCCGGCCCTGCGGCCTCCTTCAGGCGCGCGACGTTGCGCCCGAGCGCACCGAGGTCGATCGTGATCCGGGAGCGTTGCACGCTTCCACTTTGACGATCCGTGACGCCGGAGGAGGGGTTGCGGTTCAATTGGCTCGTGCCGGAGCCGTCCGTCCTCGCGCTCTTCGCCGCCGCCGCCCTCGCGATCATCGTAGTGCCGGGCCCCTCTGTCCTCTACGTCGTCTCGCAGAGCGTCGGCGGCGGTCGCAGGGCCGGGCTCGTCTCGACGCTCGGGATCGCCTCGGGGGCCCTCGTCCACGTCGCCGCCGCGACGATCGGCCTCTCGTCGCTCCTCGCCTCCTCCGCCCAGGCGTTCAGTGCCGTGAAGTACGCGGGAGCCGCCTACCTCGTCTACCTCGGCATCCGGACGCTCGCAGGACGAGACGGGACCGAGCCCTCCGCGCCGAAGCTCCGGCGCAGGCCGCGCAGCCTGGTGCTGCAGGGCGCTCTCGTCGAGGCGCTCAACCCGAAGACGACGCTCTTCTTTCTCGCCTTCCTACCTCAGTTCGTCGACCGCGGCGCCGGCTCGCCGGCGCTCCAGCTCGGCCTGCTCGGAATGCTCTTCGTCCTGCTCGGGCTCCTCTCCGACGGGACGTACTCGCTCCTCGCCGGTGCCGCCGCGAGCCGGGTGAGGGCAAGGCCGCGACTCGGACGCTACGTCTCCGGCGGCGCCCTCCTCGGCCTCGGCGTGACCGCCGCCCTGACGGGCCAAGCGCGCCAGAGCTGAGAGCTAGCGCGAGAGCGCCGGCGAGAGCGCCTCGACAACGTCCCGAGCGATCATCCCCGCCGTCCCGTGCGTCTCCGCAGCGAGCCCGGAGGCGACGCCTGCGGCCGTCGCGGCTGCTGCGGCTGCGACCTGGGGCTCCATTCCCTTCGCGAGGAAGGCAGCGGCGACTCCCGCGAGGACGTCGCCGCTCCCGGCCGTCGCGAGCCCGGGGTTGCCGTGGTCGCTAACGAGAACTCCGTGCCCCGGCGCCCCGACGAGCGTGTCCGCGCCCTTGAGGAGGACGACCGCGCCCGCGTCGTCCGCGCCCGCCTGCACCGCGTCGAGCCGGTGCGCGCTCACCCAGGCGGACTCCCGCCCGAGCAGCCGGGCGAGCTCGCCGGCGTGCGGCGTCAGCACTGTCGGGGCGTCGCGGGCGAAGACCCAGGTGAGGTGGCCGGCGACGGCCCAGAGCCCGTCCGCGTCGAGGACGACCGGCAGCTCGAGGCGCTCGAGGAGGATGCGGACGAGCTCGCGCGTCGCGTCGGTCCGGCCGAGCCCGGGCCCGAGCGCGACGGCATCCGCCCGCTCGGCTGCGGCGAGGATCACCTCGGCGGCGGCGGCGGTCATGCGCCCGTCCTCATCCGGGCAGGGTCGCGTCATCACCTCGAGCAGACGCTGCTCGAAGACGAGATTGAGCGAGGCGGGGACGCAGGCCGTCACGATGCCCGCACCGGCCCGCAGCGCGGCCTCCGCCGTGAGACAGGGGGCGCCGGTGAGACCGGTCGAGCCGCCGACGACGAGGACGGCGCCGGCCGAGTACTTGTTGTCGCGCTCGCCGCGGCGCGGCACGAGCGCCAGGATCGCCTCCGTCGTCCGGCGGTGGCGGGTGGCGGCATGGTCGAGCCCGATGTCCGCAACCTCGACCCGGCCGGCGTGGAAGCGGCCGGGGGCGACCACGAGGCCGAGCTTCCGTCCGTGGAACGTGACCGTGAGGGCGGCCTCGACGGCAGGACCCGCAATTTCGCCGGTCGAGGCGTCCACGCCGGAGGGCACGTCAACCGATACGACCGGCGACTCGAGCGCGTTCATCTCCCAGATGGCGCGGGCAGCCTCGGGCCGGGGCGCCCCGGTGAAGCCGGTGCCGAAGAGCGCGTCGACGACGACGTCGGCCGGAGTCCACTCGTCGACGAAGAGAAGCCCGAGCGCGCGCGCCCGGCGGAGGTTCTCGAGGGCGTCGCCTGCGATGCTCTCCTCCGGCGCGAGCAGCCGGACCTGGACGCCGCGTCCGGCCTCGTGCAGCTTGCGCGCGACGACGAAGCCGTCCCCTCCGTTCGCGCCGGCGCCGCACCAGACGGAGACCGTGCGCGCATCCGGGTAGCCGCGCAGGATCGCGTCGGCGACCGCAGCGCCGGCCCGCTCCATGAGCTCGAGCGTGGGACCCGTGTACGCCGCTTCCGCAGCGCGCATCTCGGCCGCGCTGTAGAGCGGCTCAGTCAGCATCTGTCCGCTCGCCGACGACGCAGATGGCCGCGGCGAGCCCCTTCGAGTGGGTCATCGAGAGGTCGATCGTGCCCGCGCCTGCGCGGTCGGCCCACGCCTTCGTCCAGCCGGAGAGCCGAACGGCCGGCTTGGGCCGGCCGGCGATCTCGATCTCGCGCCAGGTGAAGCGGACGCCGCAGCCGAGCGCCTTTCCGACCGCCTCCTTGCCTGCGAACCGGGCCGCGTAGTGCTGGGGCGGGTTCGGGCGGGAGTCGCAGTAGGCCCGCTCGGCGTCAGTGAAGCAGCGCTCGCGGAAGCCGTCGCGGCCGAGGGCGCGAGCGATCCGCTCGATCTCGATCAGGTCGACGCCGATCTTCACCGTGCCGCCGATTCTAGGAACGCCGGCAGCTCCGCGATCGAGTCGAGGACGGCGTCGGGCTTCAGCTCGGCGGCGGCGAGCGTCGCTGCGCGGAACTTGCCGGTGCGCACGAGGACGGCGCGCAGCCCGAGCGCTTTCGCCCCGCCGATGTCGGCCTCGATGTCGTCCCCGACCATCGTCGCCTCTTCGGGCTGCGCCCCGAGCGCGTCGAGAGCCGCCTCGAAGAAGGCGCGGCTCGGCTTGCCGACTACCTCGGCCCGGACGCCGGTCGAGTACTCGAGTCCGGCGACGAAGGCACCCGCATCGAGAAGCGGGCCGCAGGCCGTCTGCCACCAGCGGTTGCGGTGGAGACAGACAAAGCGGGCTCCGGCGCGGATCTCGTGGAAGGCGCGGCTCAGGTTCCCGTAGGTGAAGACGCGATCGTTCTCGTCGGTCTCGTCGCAGCCCCCGAGGAGCACGGCATCGGCGCCCTCCTCGACGAGCGTCGCGTGCTTCGCGAGATCGTCTCGGATCGCGGCCATGGTCAGGGCGAGAACCCGCTTCCCGACGAGGAGCCGGCCGGCCGCGAGCGGAGTCGTATGCATCTCCTCGTCGTTGAGCTCGATCCCGAGCGCGCGCAGGTCGGCGGCGAACTGCCGGCGGGCGCGGGTGGTGTTGTTCGTAACGAAGCGCAACCGATGGCCGGCCTGCCTCAGACGTGCGACCGCGTCGGCGGCGCCGGGGATCGCGACGCCGGAGACGTGGAGGACGCCGTCCACGTCGAGGAGAATGGCGGCCATGCGGCCCGAGTCTATTCGCGTCACGCCGCGGCTCGCGATCCCCCTCGCGGAGATCGAGCTTCGCTTCTCACGCTCGAGCGGGCCCGGCGGCCAGCACGCACAGAAGACGGAGACGCGGGTGGAGGCCGTGTTCGACGTGGAGGCGTCGGCCACGCTCTCGGAGGCTCAGAAGCGGCGGCTCACAGCGCGTGCAGGGCCGGTCGTCCGTGCCGTCGCGCAGGATGAGCGAAGCCAGTGGCGGAACCGTCAGGTAGCGCTCGAGCGCCTTGCGACGGCGATCGGCGAGGGCCTAAGGGTCGAGCGCCGCCGGCGGCCGACAGAGCCCACGCCGGCAGCGCGCGACCGGCGTCTAGTGGGGAAACGCCGCCGCGCGCAGTTGAAGCGCCTGCGACAGGAGCGGCCGGAGTGAGGTGCGACCGCTTACGGCCGCCGCCGGCTGTGGACGGGTTGGCACGAAGTCGGCGCCTCCCGTGACACACGCGCGCGAGTTCTCGGCCTAGTCTCGGGAACGAGGGATCGTGGGTCCCCCCACCCAGGGTCGGGGGAGTGGCAGGGCGCCGGCCGAGGCATGCTCGAGACCCTCGCCGCATCGCTCGTCGCGGCTGCCGAGCGGCTCGGGATCGTCACGGTCGCGACACTTGACCGTTGCGACTTCTCGATCGTGCGGCCGGCGGACGCCGACGCGTTTACGCTCGTGCCGTAGACGGCGATCGAGCCGCTATTCGACCGTGACGGTCTTGGCCAGGTTCCGCGGTTGATCGACGTTCATGCCGCGCAGCCGCGCGATCCGGTACGCGAGCAGCTGGAGCGGCACGACCGCGAGCGGCGCCTGGAGGAACGGGTGCGTGCGAGGCACGTAGATGACGTCGTCCGCGTGATGCTGGATGTCCTCGTTGCCGTCCGTTGCGATCGCGATCACCTGCGCGCCGCGCGCCCGCACCTCCTGGATGTTCGAGACGACCTTGTCGTAGACGTGCGAGTCGGTCGCGATGCAGACGACCGGGGTCGACTCGTCCAGAAGCGCGATCGGCCCGTGCTTCATCTCCCCCGCCGAGTAGGCCTCGGTCGGGATATAGGAGATCTCCTTCAGCTTCAGGGCCCCCTCCAGGCACACGGGTAGGCCGATGTGACGGCCGAGATAGAGGAAAAACGGCTTCTGGTAGTGCCGCTGCGCGATCTCCTCGATCGGATGGTCACCGTCGAGGTAGGCGTCGATCTTCGCAGGCAAGGACTGCACCTCGGCGAGCAGCGAGGCGATCTCCGCCTCCGGAAGCGTCCGGCGCACCTGCGCCAATCGAAGCGCGACCAGGTACAGCAGGGACACCTGGGCGGTGAACGTCTTCGTCGCCGCCACTCCCATCTCGATCCCCGCCCGCGTGTAGAGGACGCTCTCGACCTCGCGCGTGATCTGCGTCCCCATCATGTTCGTGATCGCGACGGTGCGTGCCCCCGAGTCCCGCGCCAGGCGCATCGCCGCGATCGTGTCGGCCGTCTCCCCCGACTGGGAGATCCCGATCACGAGTGTGTCCTTCGAGAGCACGGGATTCCGGTAACGCCACTCGCTCGCGATATCCGGCTCGCACGGAAGCCGCGCCCACTCCTCGACGACGTACCGGGCGACGACGCCTGCGTGATACGCCGTCCCACAAGCCAGAATCACCATCCGGCGCAGGTTCTGGATCTCGAGCTCCGTCAACGGCAGCTCGTCGAGCACGAGCCGCCCGCCCCGGACGCGCTCCCCGATCGTCTCCTGAACCGCCGCCGGCTGCTCGTAGATCTCCTTGAGCATGAACGTCTCGAAGCCCTGTTTCTCCGCCGCCTCGTCGTCCCAGTCCACCTCGAGCTCGTCGCGGTCGCGCAGACCGTCCTCGACGGAGTAGAAGCGCGCTCCAGCGGCCGTGATCGCCACGACCTCGCCGTCCTCGATCAGCTGGACGCGGCGGGTGTCGCGCAGGAAGGCCGCGATCGAGGAGGCGAGGAAAGCCTCATCGTCGCCGAGCCCGACGACGAGCGGGCACTGGAGCCGCGCGCCGACGAGCATCCCCGGGTGTGCTCGGTGGAGGACGACGAACGCGAAGTGGCCCTCGAGCTCGCGGTAGACGGCGCGCACCGCCTCGACGAGGTCGCCCGTGTAGTGGCGCTCGACGAGGTGCGC
>JBGPNP010000019.1:0-14898 GCA_041487575.1 Gaiellaceae bacterium
CCTGCGCTCGACGAGCGGCGCGAGAGTCCGCTCGACGATGGCGCCCACGATGTAGTCGGGCGTGTAGTACGAACCTGAAGCGCGTCGCTCCTGCCGATCATTCGAGAGATAGAGGGCGCCGGCTGCAACCTCGGGCGGCCGCGGCCGGGCCGGCTCCTCGTCGGAGTAGATGTCGCGCCCATCTCGTCTTACGGACCAGAGCGGCGCTGGCGCTCGCTCGAGACGGAACTCGAGCAGGCCCTCGTAGATCGTCCCCAGGTCGCGGATTTTCAGGTCGCCGTAGTCGACGAACTCGTTGCGGTCGGTGCGAGGATCTTTGACGCGGGCGAGGAGGTCGATCGCCTGGGCGAGCCACGCGTCGGGAACGGCGTGCTCTTCCAGGAAGGGGTGCTGCGACGTGTCGAAAAGGCCGCCGTCGTACCCCTCGGCGAGTCCCAGATCCGGCGCGCCCCCGTCGACAAGCCGGAACAGGTTCAAGAGCCGGCTCCAGAACTCGCGGCCGTCCCGAAGCAGCGTCAGATGCCGGTCGAGGCTGTCTGCGATGCGCTGCTTCAGCTCCCCGAGGCTGTAGAGCTGCTCGTAGGAGGGATCGTGGCTCGGCAGGAGCTGCCGCCCTTCGGCGTAGAAGCAAAAGAGGAGCCGATAGAGAAGGATCAGGCTGTTTGCATAGAGCTCGTCGAGAGTCTCGCGGCCGAGCTCGTTCTCTCGGAGGGTCGAAGCGAACCCTGCGGCGAGCAGCTCGACGACCTGGTAGGCCCGGTCGCGGAGCACGTTGCCGACCTCGACGGCGTACGCGAGGCTCTCCTCGAAGACCCGGTCGAGGAAGCATCTTCCGTCAGCAGCGCGCTCGAGAGCGCGCGGCGTGAAGAAGCACGAGAAGAACCGGAACGCCTTGGGCGGCCCTTCGAGGAGTTCGACGAGGTCGACCTCGAAGTAGTTCTCGATCGTCCGTTCGCGGCGACTCGTGTAGAGGCGCCATTTTCGACCGTTCGTGAGGATGCCCCAGTCGAGGTTGGCTCGGGCGATGTATCCGCCCACTTGCTGGCTCGGGGTTCTTCGCGATACGGCTCGGTCCAGCCGGTCGAGATCGGTGGCCCACGCCTTCGCGTCGATGATCGTGTCGGCGTTCGCGAAGAACGAGAGCTGCCCGCGCAGCGGCAGGGCGGCTCGGAGGACTTCCTGCGATCGGAAGACCGCATAGTCGGGCCGCTCGGCTCCTCCCCAGGCCGGCAGCCCAGTCTGGACGTCGTACACGAACTGGAGAGCGTCGAGGAGCGGCCGCACGAGCACGTGCTCGGTCTGGGCCTCGTTGGCGTCAGCCTCGAGATTCGGACGCGCTGCTTCGAGAAGCGCACGTAGCTCCTGCTCGAGTCTCCCGGCGTCCTTCGCTTCCCTGTCCCAGCCGGCGACGTCCTCCAGTCTCCTCTCGAGAAAGTAGTCGGAGAAGAGGCCGGTGTTGTGGTAAGCGAGGAGCGACGGCTGCGAGCTGCTCACAGCCGCATGGTTTCAGATGAGCTCGACGGCTCTATCGCGCGAGGAGCGCAGGCCCCCACGAGGCGATGGGGGAGATCTCGCCGTCGCGCCCGTTCAGCTGGCGATAGCCGAGGGCGTGCTCGGCCTGCATCATCTTGTGGATCTGGGTCGTGCCCTCGTAGATGATCGGCGCGCGGGCGTTCCGGAAGTACCGCTCGATCCCGTACTCGGCCGAGTAGCCGTAGGAGCCGTGCACCTGGATGGCGAGATGGGCGGCGCGGAAGGCGCATTCGGTCGCGTGCCACTTGGCCAGGCTCGTCTCGCGCGTGTTGCGCACGCCCCTGTCCTTCATCCAGGCTGCCTGGAGGACGAGGAGCTTCGACGTCTCGTAGCCGAGAACCATCTCGGCGATCATGTCCTGAACGAACTGGTACTTCCCGATCGGCTGGCCGAAAGTCTCGCGCTCGCGCGCGTAGGCAACCGAGTTCTCGAGGCAGGCGCGGATGACACCGCAGGCGCCCGCGGCGACCGTGAAGCGGCCCTGGTCGAGCGAGTACATGGCGATCTCGAAGCCCTGGCCCTCCTCGCCGAGGCGGTTCTCGACCGGCACCTCGACGTTCTCGAAGAAGAGCTCGCCCGTCGAGCCCGCCCAGATGCCGAGCTTGTGCTCCGTGTCGGCCGTCGTGAGCCCCGGCCACGAGGTCTCGACCAGGAAGGCCGAGATGCCCTTGTGCTTCGCGGCCGGGTCGGTCTTCGCAAAGACGAGCGCGTGGTCGGCCACCGAGGCGTAGGAAATCCAGTTCTTCTGGCCGTTCAGGACGTAGACCCCGCCCTCACGTCTGGCGGTCGTCCGCATGGCGGCGACGTCCGAGCCGGCGGCCGGCTCGGTGAGACCGAAGCAGGCGATCTTCTCCCCCTTCGCCTGCGGGACGAGGTAGCGGCGCTTCTGCTCCTCGGTGCCGTAGCGAAGGAGCGAGAGCGAGTTCAGCCCGACGTGGACGGAGATGAGCGTGCGGAACGCCGCCTCGCCGCGTTCGATCTCCTCGCAGGAGAGGGCTTCCGAGACGAAGTCACTGCCCACGCCGCCGTACTCCTCGGGAATGACGATGCCGAGGAGGCCGAGCTCGGCCATCCCCTCGATCACCGATCTGTCGAGGTAGTGGTCGATGTCGTTCTGGATCGCGTTCGGGAGCACTCGCTCGTCGACGAACCGGCGCACGGTCTCCTGGACGTCGCGCTGGTCGGGAGTGAGGTCGAAGTCCATGGCCCGTAAGTCTACGGACGGGGGGAAGACCGGCGAGGTCGGCTAGATCCCGGCGCCGAGCAGGTGGAAGAGCCAGAGCGCGCTCGAGTACCAGACCGCGATCAGCGCGGCGAAGAGGAAGCCGCCGGCCGCCGGCAGCACCCACCACGGGAAGCGGTGCAGCCGCACGACCGAGATCTTGGCGGCGAAGGCGCCGTAGACGGCGGTCCCGGCGAGCGAGTGTGCGAGCACCCGCGTCGAGTACGTCTGGAAGCCCAGCCGGAAGATGCAGTGGTAGGCGATCGGCAGCGTCGCGACAAGGGCGAGCCGGCCGGTCCAGCGGTGGAAGGGCGGAACCCACTTCGGCCGCGGCCAGGGGAGCTTCCGGAAGATCCAGGCCGCCGTCATGAGCTGGCACAGGGCGAGGAACACCGCCGTCGTCGCGAGCCAGGCCTTCATGTGGATCGGGTCGCTGAAGAAGAGCTGGAAATACGTCCCCTTCGAGCCGTGGCGGTACCTCGCGACGAGGCCGACGGTCAGGGCGACGACCGCGAAGCCGACGAGCGGGACGAGGAGCCAGCGCGGCGAGCGGACGCCCGGCTTCGGAGCGGGCTGCGCGATCTCGGCCACGTCGCAATCGAAGCGTATTGCCGCGGCCGAATCAAGTACCGTCATCCCATGGCTGTCCCGGCCGGGTCGGGCCTCTCGTTCGGCCTCAGCGCGGAGCAGAAGGAGCTCCGCGGCCTCGCGCACGAGTTCGCCGAGAACGAGATCCGCCCGAGGGCGGCCGAGTACGACGACCGCTCGACCCACCCCGCGGACGTGATCGCGAAGGCGCACGAGCTCGGGCTGATCAACCCGCACATCCCGCCCGGGTACGGTGGCGCGGGCCTGCCGGCGCTCGACGGCGCCCTCATCACCGAGGAGCTGTGCTGGGGCTGCTCGGGGATCGGGACGTCGCTCATCTGCAACACGCTCGCCGCGGCCCCGGTCATGTTTGCCGGGAGCGAGGCGCAGAAGCGCCGCTGGCTCGAGCCACTCGTCGAGGAGCCGCTCCTGTGCTCCTTCGCCCTCACGGAGCCCGATGCCGGCTCGGACGTCTCGGGCATCAAGACGACCGCGGTGCTCCACGGCGACGGCTACGCTCTCAACGGCTCCAAGATGTTCATCACGAACGCGGGCCACGCCGCCTGGTTCGTCGTCTTCGCCTCGACCGACCGGAGCAAGGGCCGGCGCGGGCTCTCGGCCTTCGTCGTCCCGGCGGACGCCGAGGGCGTGACCGTCGACCGCCACCTCGACAAGATGGGGCAGCGCGCCACCGATACCTCGGCCGTCTCGTTCCACGACGTGGCCGTGCCTGCCGGCGACCGGCTCGGGGAGGAGGGCGAGGGCTTCAAGATCGCCATGGCGACCCTCGACAGGACGCGCCCGGGCACCGCGGCCGGGGCCGTCGGCGTCGCGCGCGCCGCCTACGAGTACGCAGTCGAGTACGCGAAGGAGCGTGTTCAGTTCGGGGAGCCGATCGCCGTGAACCAGGGCGTCAACTTCCTCGTCGCCGACATGGCGACGGAGATCGAAGCCGCGCGCCTGCTCGTCTGGCAGGCTGCCTGGCTCGTCGACCAGGGGGAGCGCGGGACGCTCCAGTCCTCCTTCGCCAAGCGCTTCGCGGCCGACACGGCGATGAAGGTGACGACCGACGCCGTGCAGATCTTCGGCGGGTACGGCTACATGAAGGAGTACCCGGTCGAGAAGCTCATGCGGGACGCCAAGCTCTACCAGATCTACGAGGGCACCTCGCAGATCCAGCGGCTCGTGATCGCGCGTGAGATCTTCCTGCCGCGCGGGGCCTGAGCGGCCCGAAACGTTTCCGTCCGGCCGTCGGTCTATACACTGGTCGGAGTCTGACAAATGTGAGCACTGCCGCCGTCCGCCGCCCGTCCCCCCGCGCCATCATCGCCAGTCCCTACGGATTCCGTGCCGACGCTCTCGCCGCAGTTCTCGGAGAGAGCAGCCTCAGCTTCCAGCAGATGTTCGACCCGGCCCCGGTCGGGATCGCGCTCGCCGACCCGGAGGGGCGCTTGGTCGAGACGAACCGAGCCCTCGAGGAGCTCCTCGGCTACGCCGCCTCGGAGCTCGCCGGAGCTCGCTACGCGGAGCTGATCCATCCGACGGACTGGGTGCAGGGCGGGGGGCCGCCGGAGAGCCGCCGCTCCCTCCGGCTCGAGGCCCGCTGCCGCAGGAGGGACGGCACTTTCGTCTGGACGCGCGTCCACGCAGCACCCGTCAGCGGGCAGAGCGGCGCCACAGGCTACTCCGTCGTCACGGTCGAGGACATCCACGAGCAGAAACGGCTCGAGGAGCGGCTTGCGCAGTCGCAGAGGCTCGAGGCGATGGGCCGGCTCGCCGGGGGGATCGCCCACGACTTCAACAATCTCCTGACCGCGATCGCGGCCTACAGCGACTTCCTGCTCGCGCGCGGGGTGCTCGACGAGCCGGCGCGCCGCGACGTCGGCGAGATCAAGAGGGCCGCCGACCGGGCGGCCGAGCTCACCCGCCAGCTCCTCGCCTTCGGCCGCCGACAGGTGCTGCAGCCGCAGGTCCTGAGCCTGAACGAGGTCGTCCGCCAGACCGAGGCTATGCTCCGCCGCGTGCTCGGCGAGGACGTCCAGCTCGCCACCGAGCTCGAGTCGGACCCCTGGTCCGTGCGCTTCGATCCCGGGCAGCTCGAGCAGGTGGTCGTCAACCTCGCGCTGAACGCGCGTGACGCGATGCCCGGCGGCGGGAAGCTCACGCTCTCGACCAGGAACGTCGAGGGCGAGCGCCCGCATGTTGCGCTCGCGGTCGCCGACACCGGCAGCGGCATGGACGAGAACACGCTCCAGCGCATCTTCGAGCCCTTCTTCACGACAAAGGAGGAGGGGAAGGGAACCGGTCTCGGGCTGGCGACCGTCTACGGGATCGTCGAGCAGAGTGGCGGGACGATCGAGGTCGCGACCGAGCCGGGCCGGGGCACGACGTTCACGATCCTTCTGCCCCGGGTCGAGGCGGAGTCCCGCGTGGCACAGGATCCCGCCACGGCGCAGGCCGCACGCTAGCGCCGAGGCGCCAGAGCGCGTTCTGCGCCTCCCCGGAACGGGTAAGCCGGCCAGACGTCGTCGTCACCGATTACCACGCGCGCTTCGCCGACGGGCTGACGGTTCTTCGGGCGGTGAAGGCACGCTGCCGTGCGCGCCGCGCTCGACCGCGTCAAGGAGCGGATCGCTGCGCGAGGCGGAGGCCCGCTACCGTGTTTACTCATCGGAGGGCGCGGTGCTCGACAGCCTCGACCTCGAGCCGGGGCAACTCCATCCCGAGGCGAAAGTGCTCTGCATGTCACGGCTGCGTCGACGCGCGGGAGCCCGAAGGGGACGGACTCGGCGAAGCCTCCAACTTCATCGCGAAGCCGTTCTCGCCCGACGCGCTCGCGGGCAAGGTGCGCGACGTGCTCGAAGCCCCGTAGCCGGCCCGATTCGCACGCTGCCGCTGGTAGACTCGCCGCCCTCATGCGCGCGGAGGCGGGGGCCCGTCGCGGGCCGCGAGAAGGTCGTTCTGTCCGTGCTCGCCGGGCGGGCGCGCGCGCGGTCCGCCGGTGGGGGCTCCGGGCCGTGGCAGGCGTGCTCGCCGGTCTGGTGGCCGCCGGGATCGTCTTCGCGGGCTCCGAGGACCGGATCCCGGCCGGCGTTTCCGTCCTCGGCGTCAAGCTCTCCGGCCTCACGCCGGCGGAGGCGCAGGCGAAGCTCGAGCGACGCGCCGCTGGGCTCGCGGACGTCCCGGTCGTGCTCGCTGCTGCGGGGAAGCGCTTCGAGCTCCGCCCGAGCCGGCTCGACGTCCGCGTGGACTGGGCCGCGGTCGTGGTCGAGGCCCGGGCCGCCGGCGACGGCCCCCTGCCGCTGCGCGGGCTCGAGCGGCTGAGGCTCCGCCTCTTCGGCTTCGAGGTCGAGCCGCACGCGACGCTCTACGAGGCGGGACTGGACTTGCGGCTTGCGCGCATCGCCCGGCTGGTCGACAACCCTGCTCGGGAGGCCGCCCTCGAGCTCAAGGGCCTCGCCCCCAAGATCGTCCCGGCGGAGACCGGGCGCAAGCTGGACGCCGAGGCTGCGCGCCGTCTGGTCGTCGCGGCGCTCGCCAGCTTCGATCGCCGGGCCGTCCCGCTGCCTGTGGAGGTCGATCTGCCGAAGGTGACCGCTGAGACGCTCCGGCCGGTGCTCGCCCAGGCGCGCACGGCGCTCTCGGCTCCTGTTCGGCTCGGCTACGGCGGGACGCACTGGCGGCTCGCGCCCCGGGAGCTGGCGGGCTTGCTCCTCCTTCCCTCGGGCGGCTCGGCCGCGCTTCGGATCGGCGGCCCGGTTGCGGACCGCTACTTCAACGAGCTCGGGCAAGCCTTCGACCGCAGGCCCGAGGACGCCGGGTTCAAGGCTCTCGAGAACGGGTCGGTGCGCGTCGTCCCCGGGGTCGACGGCCGGGCGCTCGACGCCGTCGCCACCGCGAAGGCGCTGCTCGCGGCCGCGCTGCGCGAGCGTGGGCGCACGGCCGAGCTCGTCATCCGAGCGATTCCGCCCGCGCGGACGACCGAGGAGGCGCGCGCGCTCGGGATCACGACGGCGATGGCCTCTTTCGCGACTGCGTATGCGGGCACGGCCGACCGGATTCACAACCTCCAGCTCGCCGTCTCGTTGATCGACGGCGCCCTCGTCGCTCCCGGGAAGGAGTTCTCGCTGAACGAGACCGTGGGGCCGCGGACGCTCGAGCGCGGCTTCCGGGTCGCGCCTGTGATCGTCGGCGGCGAGTATGAGGAGGACGTCGGCGGCGGCACGTCCCAGGTCGCGACGACGGTCTTCAACGCCGCCTGGGAGGCGGGCCTGAAGATCACGGAGCGGAACCCACACGCCCTGTACATCAGCCGCTACCCGGACGGGCGCGACGCGACGGTCAACTACCCCGACCTCGACCTCCGCTTCCTGAACGACACGAAGCACTGGATCCTTGTGGAGGGGAGCTACGACGACGCGGGCATCACAGTGACGCTCCTCGGCCCCAGAACGGGGCGCCGCGTCCTGAGCGAGTCCGGGCCGCTCGAAGAGGTGGCGCCGCCGAAGCTCGAGAAGGTGCTCGACCCGACGCTCTTCAAGGGCGAGCGGGTCGTCGAGGAGGAGGGCCAACCCGCCCGGGCGATCACGGTCACGCGGAAGGTCTACCGGGGCGACGAGATCCTCTATGACGAGGTCTGGAACACGCGCTACCGCTCGGAGTCCAGGGTCGTCCGGCTCGGGACGAAGCCGAAGCCGGCGGAAGTGACGCCGCCGGCCGAGGAGCCCGCGCCCGCGACGACAGAGCCTGCGGTCGGCGCCCGCGTAGGTCCCGAGCGCCGAGTCGGGGCGCCCGGGGTTCACACCGAGGCCTCGATCTCCTCGATCCGCGCTCTGAGCGCGCCCGGCATCCGCGTCGGCCGGAGGGTCGCCGCGTCCACGCAGGCGTGCGAGGTCCAGCCGTCGGCGACGATGTCGCCGTCGCGTTCGATCATGTAGTCGAAGCGGAAGCGTGCGCCGCGCAGGTCGCTCACCCGTGCCCAGACGCGCAGGCGGTCGTCGAAGCGCACCCCGGCGCGGTAGCGGACGTGCGACTCGACCGTCGTCGCCTCGATCCCCTCCTCGATCAGCCGCCGGTAGCCGCCCGGGTACTGGTCGAGGTAGGCGATCCGGGCGATCTCGAACCAGACGAGGTAGGAGGCGTTATGGGCGACTCCCTGCGCGTCGGTCTCGCTGTAGCGCACCCGCAGGTCGGTCGAGAAGCGAAATCCCTCCATCGAGGCGGGAACTTTGCCAGGCGGGCCCCGGTCCTAGCAACGACCACCCGACAGCACACGGAGGCTGAGGAGGGGGCGAACGGGGGAATCAGGGTTCTCCCGTGATTGGCGACCCAGATGAAGGAGGGCACGATGCGAAAGAGGATCCTGATGGTTGTTGCGCTCGCGGCGGTCGTCCCGCTCGTCCTCGCTGTGGCGGGGGTGGGCCGGAACGGGAAGGACAAGGCGGCGCCGCCGGCGACGCGCTCGGTCGAGACCGGAGCTGCAGAACTCCAGGCGGGCAAGGCGGGCGAGCCCGCACTCGGCGCACCCGAGGCCGCGACCCTGCCGGTCGACGGGGCAATCGTCGTCTCGCAGCCGTCCTCGTCGCTCCCGGCGATCGGGACCCGGGTCGTCCAGACGGCCTTCCTGCGGCTCGCTCTTCCCAAGGGACGTTTCGAAGAAACCGTGCAGCGCGCGCGGGCGATCGCGGCGGGGCACGGAGGCTTCGTCGCGAGCTCGACCGCGAGCAAGGGGCTCGGCGAGCGGCTCGTGCGGGGGACGCTCGTCGTCCGCGTCCCCGAGCAAGCCTACGCGGAGGTCGTCGGGCAGCTCGGCCGCCTCGGCAAGGTCGAGGGGCGTGAGGAGTCCGGCCAGGACGTTTCGGCCCAGTTTGTCGACCTGGAGGCGCGGGCGCGCCACCTCGAGGCCGTCGAGGCGCAGCTCCTGACGCTCCTCGAGCGGACGAGCGACGTACCATCGGCACTCGCCGTCCAGCAGCAGCTGAACGCCGTGCAGCTCGAGCTAGAGCAGGTGCGGGGGCAGCTCCGTTACCTCGACGATCAGACCTCCTACGCCACGATCTCGCTCGAGCTCTACGAGCGCGGCGCTGTGGCCGGCCCGAAGAAGGGCGGCGACGGCTGGGGCGTCGTCCAGGCATGGCGCGACGGAGCGCGCGGTTTCGTGCGGGTCACCTCGGACGTCTTCGTCGCGGTCGCGACGGCGGCCCCGATCCTCCTCATCCTCGCGCTCGCGCTCCTCGCGGGGCGTCAGGTGTACGTCCGGCGGCGCGCCCGGAACGGCGGCCTACCGGCGGCGGAGCACTAAGCTATCGTCAGGTCCAAGCGACCGGGGAGGCGAGGATCATGGCGACGGCGCAGAAGAAGAAGCCCGAGGCGGGCGTGATCACGAAGCTCGCGGAGAAGGGCGAGGAGACGATCCACCGTCTCGTCGAGGAGGCCGAGAAGAGCCCGACGCTTTCCGACGCGATCCATCGCGCGATGTCGGCGAAGTCGAAGCTCGACTCGGCCTCGCGCGCGGCGCTCTTGCAGATGGGGCTCGCGCCCGCCGAGGATGTGCGGGAGCTCCGGCGCAAGCTCGAGGCGCTGGAGAAGCGCGTCGCCAAGCTCGAGGGCGCGAAGAAGCCGGCGGCGAAGAAGCGGGCGTCCTCCTCCTAGGGGACGCGCAGGCGCAGCGCCCCCGGCACGATCTCGAAGGTCGCCGGCGTTGTGCCGGGCTGCTCGCCGTCGAGCTCCACGGGAAGCGGCGCCGGCGCCTCGACGCTGACGCGCCGGGCGCGGAGGAGCTCGGCTTTCGGATGCGGCAGATGGCGGCCGCGGTAGATCTTCGGCAGCGTCGTGACGAGGTCCCACTTCGTGATGTCGCCGATCAGGAGGACGTCGAAAAGGCCGTCGGCCGGGTCGGCGTCCGGGGTCATCCACATGCCGCCGCCGAGGAACTGGCAGTTGGCGACGATGACGTCGAGCATACGGCCCTGCCGGCGCTCGCCGTCGGCCTCGACTGAGACGTCCGTGTTCTTCCAGCGGGCGAAGACGGCGAGCGTCGCCCAGAGGAACGAGGCCTTGCCGCCGAGCGCCTTCGAGCTCGAGTCCGCTCGCTGGGCGACTGCGCCGCTCATCCCCGCGCTCGCGACATTCGCGAACCAGGACTCGCCGGGCGCGTCGTCCCAGCCGGTGTAGCCGACGCGCCCGACGTCGATCGTGACCGTGCGGCCCGAGCGGGCCACCCCGATCGCGCGCTCGGGGTAGGTCGGGATGCGAAACGTGCGGACGAAGTCGGTCCCCGTCCCGCGGGGGATGACGGCCAGTTCCGGCCGGCGCTCTGGCACGGCGCGCATCAGGCCGTTCACGGCCTCGTTGACCGTGCCGTCACCGCCGACGACGACGACGAGGGAGGCGCCCTCCTCGGCGGCGCGCTGGGTGAGCTCGGCGACGTGGCCGGGCCGCTCGCTGAGGAGCGTCTGCCCTGCGAGCCCGGCCGCGGCGGCGGCGTGCGCGATCGCAGGCCAGCGCCGCCCGGTCGACCCGTTCGCCGAGGCCGGGTTGACGACGAAGACAGTCTTTTCCTCCGGAAAGGACTCCAAGGAGTTACTCCGGTAGTTCTCCTAGTGATTTCCGGCGGAGCCGGAAATCACTGCGACGAGCGCGAGCTCGGTCATCTCGTCCACGGCGTTCCTCATCTCCTCGTCGGAGATGCGGACGAACTCACCCGCGACGATGACGTCGCTCACGGTAAGGAGGCAGCCGGCCTCGATCCCGCGGAGGCCGCCGAGCGTGAAGAGGACCGCAGCCTCCATCTCGACGGCGAGGATGCCCCGGCTGGACCAACGCTGGGCGCGGCCGGAATCGGGGTCGTAGAAGACGTCGCTCGAGACGACCGGGCCGACGCGGACGGCCTTGCCGAGCTCCTTGGCGGCGTGGACGGCGCTGTGGACGAGCTCCCAGCTCGCCGTCGGCGCGTGCGGCTCGCCGCCGGTGTACGTGAAGGTCGTCGAGTCGGCCGGCGTCGCGGAGATCGCGTCGATCAGGTCGCCGAGCTTCAGGTCCGGCTGGAGCCCGCCGCAGGTACCGACGCGCATGAGGCGCTTGACGCCGAGCTGGACGAGCTCCTCGTAGACGATCGCCGCAGAGGGGCAGCCCATCCCCGAGGCCTGGACGGAGACCGGCTCGCCCCGGAAGGTGCCCGTGTAGCCGAGCATCCCGCGCTCGGCGTTCTTCTGCTCGGCCCCGTCGAGGAACCGCTCGGCGATGTACTTCGCCCGGAGAGGGTCGCCGGGAACGAGGCAGGCCTCGGCGTAGTCCCCCGGCTCGGCGCGGATGTGGATCGGCACGGCGCGGAGCTTACTATCCCCGCATGGCGCGACTCGTGAAAAGCCCGCCGCTCGGGCAAGTCCTTGCCTTCTGCGCCGAGGATCCGGTCGAGCGCGTCTTCCTGGAGGACGTCGCCCGGCGCGGGCTCGGCCGCTACGCCGGGCTCGAGGAGGCCGGCCGGCTCATCGCGCTCTGCCATATGGGCGCGAACCTCGTCCCCTCGGGCCGCGACACGGCCGCGTTCGCCGACACGGCCTCCCGGAGCCGGCCGCGCATGATCGTCGGCGAGGAGCGGGCCGTCACGGAGCTCTGGGAGGCGATCCGCGGGCAGATGCCGGAGCCGCTCGACGACCGGCCCCTGCAGCCGGTCTACGTGACGCGGGAGGCTCCGCCGCCGGGCGGAAGCGGTCTGCGGGAAGCAACGCTCGCCGACCTCGCGATCCTTGTCCCGGCCTGCGGGGCGGCGTACTACGAGGAGGTCGGGGTGGACGCGCACTCCCGCGACCCGGCCCTCTCGGAGTGGCGGACGCGCGCGCAGATCGAGAGCGGCCGGAGCTGGCTCTGGGCGGAGGCCGGGCACATCCTCTTCAAGGCGGAGGCCTCGGCGTGGACCGACGGGGTCGTCCAGCTCCAACAGGTGTGGGTCGAGCCGGCTCTTCGCGGCCGCGGCTACGCGAAGCAGGCGCTCGCCGATCTCCTGCGCCACCTGCTCGCGCGGACGCCGACGGTCTGCCTCTTCGTCCGCCCAGAGAACGAGCCTGCGATCCGCCTCTATGAGAGACTCGGCATGCGGCAGACGAGCACCTACCGCTCGCTCATCTTCGCGTGATTGGCCAGTCCGCGGCGTTCGTCTTCCGCTCAACCCTTGGCAGAGGCGGACGGACATGTCCCCCGGGCTTGACCCCCAGCCATGGCCCGTCAGGCCATGGCCCGGCGGGTGAGCCGGCCGCGTCTAGAATCCCCACGTGGATCCCTCTGCGCTCCGCGCACGCGTCGAGGCCGACATCCGCCGGCACGGCCTCATCTCGTCCGGGGGCGACGTCCTCTGCCTCGTCTCCGGCGGCGCCGACTCCACCTGTCTCTGGCATTCGCTGCGTGCGCTCGGCTATCGCATCTCGGCGCTCCACGTGAACCACGGGCTTCGCGGAGCAGAGTCGGAGGAGGACGCGCGCTTCTGCCGCGAGGCGCTGGGCGCGGAGGTCGTGGAGGCGCCCACGCAGGACCGGGCGACCGAGGCCGAGCTGCGGGACCTTCGCTACTCCTTCGCGCGCGACCGCCTGCGCGCGACCGGCCATACGGCCTCTGACCAGGTCGAGACGATCCTCTACCGCCTCGCCGCGAGTGGGACGACGAGCGGTATACGGCGCAGCCGCGAGGACGGCGTCGTGCGCCCGCTCCTCGGCGTCTGGCGCGACGAGACAGAGGCGTACTGCCGCGCCGAAAGCCTTCCGTTCCGTACCGACTCGTCGAACGCGGGCACGCTCCGAGGGATCATCCGGCGGGAGGTCGTCCCGGCCCTTCGCCGCCTCCACCCGGCCGCCGAGGAGAACGTCCTCGCAGTCCTGGAGCGCGAGGACCGGCTCTCGCGGCCGCTCGAGCGCGCCTTCGCGGAGCTCCTCTCGGCGCCCGGCGGCTCGCGGCGCGTCGATCTCGGCGACGGGCGCGTCGCCGTCCGCGAATACGACAGCGTCTGGCTCGAGCCCGCGCCGCTGCCGCTCCAGGGGACGGTCGCCTGGGGACGATGGAGGTTGACATCGCGACACCCAGGGCTCAGGGTCCGCGGTTGGAGGGCCGGCGACCGGCTCGCCAACCGGAACAAGAAGGTGCAGGATCTCTTCGTGGACGCGAAGGTGCCGCGGTCGGAACGGGAGGCATGGCCCCTCGTCGTGCGCGGCGACGAGGTCGTAGTCGTCCCAGGGATCGCGTCCGCGCCGGGCTGGGAGGGCGCAGTGGTCGAGGAGCGGATCGGATGAGCCAGGTGAACGAGCTCTCGGCGGCGGTCTCGGAGATCCTCGTCGACGAGGCGGCCCTCCAGGCCCGCATCGCGGAGCTGGGAGCCGAGGTCAGCGAGGACTACCGCGGCAAGGACCTTTTCCTCGTCGGCGTCCTCAAGGGCGCGGTCTTCTTCATGGCCGACCTCATGCGGGCGATCGACATCCCGTGCGAGGTGGACTTCATGGCGGTGTCGAGCTACGGCGCCGGGGTCGACTCCTCCGGCGTCGTGCGCATCCTCAAGGACCTCGATATCTCGATCGAGGGACGCAACGTCCTCGTAGTCGAGGACATCGTGGACTCGGGGCTCACCCTCTCCTACCTCCTGCGCACGCTCGAGGCGCGCCAGCCGGCGTCGCTCGAGGTGTGCGCTCTCATGACGAAGCCGGAGCGGCGTGAGAACGAGGTCGAATGCCGCTACGTCGGCTTCGACATCCCCAATCGCTTCGTCATCGGTTACGGCCTGGACTTCGCCGAGCTGTACCGGAATCTGCCCTACGTCGGCGTCCTCCGAGACGAGCTCGCGCGCCAGGCAGAAGAAGGTGGTTAACAAAAAGCTAAACCGCAGGGCCTCGGGAACCGAACACCCTAGTGCTACCGTTCACTCCAGGGAGCACTCTTGAACCGTTTCTTCCGCAGCGCCCTCTTTCCGCTCATCGTCATCGTCCTCCTGGTCTATCTGGCCTCGCAGACACTTCTGCCCAGGTCCGGCCAGGCGGAGAAGCACACCTACTCGCAGCTGATCACGAAGGTCCAGACGGCCCCGGCGACCGTCTCGGACGTCCTCTTCAAGCCGAAGAGCCGCACGATCGAGGCCAGCGTCGACAGCCAGAAGTGGAAGGTCAACTACCCGAGCGACCAGTCGCAGATCGAGTTCCAGAAGCTCCTCCAGCAGAAGGGGGTCGGCTTCGACTCGCAGGGCACGGGCGGCTCGGCCTGGTGGTCGTTTCTCACCTACCTGCTCCCGTTCGTCCTCTTCTTCGGCTTCTGGATCTTCCTCATGAACCAGGTCCAGGGCGGTGGCTCGAAGGTGATGAGCTTCGGCAAGAGCCGCGCGAAGCGCATGTCGCCGGACTCGCCGAAGACGACGTTCAAGGACGTTGCGGGCGTGGACGAGGCGGTCGAGGAGCTCCAGGAGATCAAGGAGTTCCTCGAGAACCCGAAGAAGTTCCAGGCGCTCGGCGCGCGGATCCCGAAAGGCGTCCTTCTCTACGGCCCTCCGGGCACCGGTAAGACGCTCCTCGCGCGGGCGGTTGCCG
>JBGPNP010000020.1:0-14797 GCA_041487575.1 Gaiellaceae bacterium
CGACCGACCAGATCGTCGGCTCGAAGCCCGCGAGACCCGGGTGGAGGAGCGAGACCCCCGACGTGGCGGAGTCGAAGGTCATGAGCGCGATGGAGAGGAGCGCGAGCGCCGAGGTCAGGATCGGCATGCGCTCGAATGCGTATGGAAGGCCGAGCGCAAGGAAGGGCAGCGCGGGAGTGAAGAAGCGCGGACCGGGGGAGGCGCCGCCGAACGGCAGGTAGTAGCCCGCGTTGTAGAGGAGGAAGACGATCGTCGTCGCGCCGCAGACGGCGGCCTCGGGTCGGCGTCCCGATCGCCAGAGGAGGAAGAGGCCGGCCGCGGCGATCACGAGGACCGGCGTCTCCGTCACGAGGCCGTGCTCGCTGAAGAGGATGCGGACGAGGCTGTGAGCGTTGGGAGTCCCGATGCCGAAAAGGCCGTGTCGCTGCTCCTGGGCGGGCACGTAGCTGTAGGAGAAGTGAAACGGTGACCCGAACGCTGTCGCGTTGTAGGCGCCGAGGCCGGCGACGGGCGAGGCGATTCCGAGGAGGAAGAGGGCGATGGAGCCGAGGTGCCTCGAGCGCACCGCGACGTACACGAGGACGATCATGGCGGCGAGCGCCAGCGGGTACTCGAAGAAGACAGCGAGCCCGGCGCAGAAACCCCCGGCGGCGAGCAGGGCTCCCCTTCGCCGCTCGAGGGCGGCCCAGGCGAGGAGGAACCCGGCGAACGCAAGCGCTCCTGCCGCGACGTGGCTGAACGTGGTGGAGGCGAGCGGCAGTGCGAGCGTTCCCAGGCCGAACGTCGCGGCGGTTGCGCCTCCCGTCGCCTCCACGAGCCCCTCGGCAACCCGGCCGACCAGAAAGGCTGCCAGCACGAAGAGCGCGCCGACTGTGAGGACACGGAGGCTCCAGGCCAGGCTGTCCTCCTGCCAGACCCCCTTTTTCGCCAGGTTGTCGCCGACCGCGCCCGAGGCTCGCATGAGGGCGAACGGCGGCACGGCCATCATGGAGACACCCGGCGCCTTGTCCGTGTAGTAGTGGCCGGTGCGGAAGGCGTAGTCGCCGCCGGTCTGCTCGTGCCAGCGGTCGATGCGGAGCGAGCCGTCGAGCACGACCGACTCGGCGAGCGCGAGTCTCGTCGCATCCTGAGTGTTGGAGGAATAGAGCGCCAGAGCGGCGAGCGCCACGAGGAGCAGCAAGAGGCGTTCCCCAGGGTAGGCGCGCCAGGGCACGAGCTGGATGGTAGTGACCCGTGCTACGCGAGCTGAAGCAGCTCGCGATAGACGACTTCGTGCGCCTGCGCGCACGCCTCCCAGGTGAACCGAGCCGCTTGCTCGAGCCCGCAGGCGGGCAGGCTCGCGTCTCCGAGCGCGCGCTCGACGCCCTCCGCGATCGCCTCGGCGCTCGCCGGGTCGAAGAGGACGGCCGCGTCGCCGACGAGCTCGGGAAGCGAGCAGACGTTGGAGCAGGCCACCGGGCAGCCGCAGGCCATCGCCTCGAGCGGCGGATAGCCGAAGCCCTCGTAGAGGCTCGGGAAGACGAGGCACGCGGCCGTCCGGTAGAGGGCGACCAGCTCGTCCGTCGAGACCCGGCCGCGCACGTCGACTCCGTCGGGCACGGGCTTCCCTTCGTGGCCGGAGCCCGTGAGCACGAGTCGGAGCTCCGGCCGGCCGCGCCCGAGGAGCCCGAGCGCCTCGAACAGCCGCTCGTGGTTCTTGTGCGGCCAGCGGTTGGCAGGGTAGAGGAGGAACGGCTCGCGCTCCCGCGCCGGGCCCGGGAAGAAGCGGTCGTGGTCGATGCCGTGGTGGATGACCCGGACCTGCTCGGACTCGACGCCGAGCCGGTCGACGAGCGTTCCCTTCACGTACTCGCTCGGCGCGATCACGAGCCGGCTCGCCCGCGCCGTCCGCCGGTAGACGAAGCGCCGGTAGGCGAGCTCGGCGCGCGAGAAGAAGCGCGGGTGGACCTCATGCTGGAGGTCGTGCATCGTAGTCACCGCCGGCGGGCGCTTGACCCGCGGGAGCATGACCGTGAGCGGGAAGTGGATCGCGTCCAGCCGCTCGAGCCGCAGCTCGCGCCGGGTCAGCCCGGGCAGGAAGACGGCCCGCGCCATCGACGCCGCCCGTCCCGCGGTCGTCGTCGAGGCCCGATACGACCGGACGTGCTCACTGTCAAGACCTGACCCCAGGTCGCCCGCGAGGGGAGTCGTGAAGACGACGTACTCCAACTCGCCGACCTTCGCGAGCGCTCGCAGGAGCTCCCGGCAGTAGGTCTCGGAGCCCCCGACGACGCCGGGAACGAGCGTCAGCAGGCTGATGCCGACCATTCCGGTGGCGAGCCTACAATTCACGGATGCCCGCCGCCGTCCCTGAAGACGAGATCGCGGCCATCCTCACGCGTCTCCGCGAGGAGGTGCGCCTCCACCCGCCGGGCGCGCGCGCGAGCGGGGACGGCGCTGCGCTCCCGATCCGGCTGACTGCGCGCCAGGATGCCGAGCGGCTCTGGCCGGTCTCGGCGGACCGGCCCCTCCAGCGCCGCTCCGGCGGGAGCGAGACGATCCTGACGCCGATCCGGAGCGTGATCCGCAAGCTCATCCGCTGGTACGTCGAGCCGCCGTTCGCCGACCAGCGCGAGTTCAACTCCGCCGTCCTCGCGCTCGTCGACGATCTCGCCGAGCGGACGAGCGCAGGGCTCGAGCGGCTCGAGCGCGCGCGGCCCGGCTCGCCTGACGCTCCGGAGGCCGGGTCCTACGCGGAGGACCTCCGCGGCGCGGCGCCGCTTCTTGCCTGCGACGACCCGGGCCCGCTCGAGGCGGTCGAGGACGGCTCGCTCGGGAGCGTCGTGGTCGCGGGGGCCGACCGCCCGCCCAGCGCGGCGGCGCTCGGCCGTCTCGCCGGCCTCGCTGCGGCGAAGCTCCGTCCCGGGGGCGTCCTCGTCGTCGAGGCCGGCGGGCCCGTCCCGGCTGAGAGCGCCGCAGCGATCGCCCGTAAGGCCGGCTTTCGTCGGGCCGACGTGAGGTTCGGCGCGGGCCGGCACGGCTTCGCCCTGATCGCCCGGCTGTGAGGTACCTCATGTTCCTGGGGCGCCGCTCAGCATGGGGGAACCCCTGGTTCCCCCATGAGCCCCCTCCTCACCTCGCCTTCGGCGAGGCGGGGCAAAGGATGCGGGTGCGTTTCAGGAAAGTCCTAGCGAGCGGAGCGATGCATCCCGCGGAAAATGCGGAGCATTTTCCGCGGTTGAGGCCAGGGACGTGAGGATCGCCGTCTGCGCACCGCAGGTGCCGTTCGAGCGCGGCGGCGCGGAGATCTTCGCCGAGCGGCTCGTGGACGAGCTCGGCGCGCGCGGCCACGAGGCCGAGCTCGTCACCGTGCCGTACAAGTGGTACCCGGGCGAGCGCGTCCTCACGCAGGCCTTTCTCTGGCGCCTGCTCGACCTCGAGGAGTCCAACGGCCGCCCGATCGACCTGGCCGTCGCGACGAAGTATCCGTCCTACCTCGTTCGCCATCCGCACAAGGTCGTCTGGCTCCTCCACCAGTTCCGGCAGGCCTACGAGCTCGACCGCACCGGGCTCGGCCAGTTCGGCGAAGGCGCCGAGGACCGCGCGATTCGCCGCTCCGTCCACCGGGCCGACAGGGTCGCTCTCGGGGAGGCGCGAAAGGTCTTCGCCACCTCGCGCAACGTCGCCGAGCGGCTCCAAGCATCGACCGGGATCGAGGCGGAGGTCATGCCGCACCCGCCGCAGGAGCTGCCCTACCACTGCGACGGCTACGGCGACTTCGTCCTCTCGGTCGGGCGGCTCGACCGGGCCAAGCGGGTCGATCTCCTCCTCCAGGCGGCCGGAAAGGAGCCCGCGTTGCGCGTCGTCGTCGCCGGCGACGGCCCCGACCGCGAGCGCCTCGAGGGCCTCGCACGTGAGCTTCGCCTCGACGGGCGCGTCACCTTCGCCGGTCGCGTGAGCGAGGAGGAGCTCGCCGGCCTGTACGCCGGCTGCCTCGCCGTCTTCTACGCGCCCGTGGACGAGGACTTCGGCATGGTGCCGTACGAGGCGTTCCTCTCCGAGAAGCCCGTCGTGACGACGCGCGACGCCGGCGGGCCGCTCGAGGTCGTCGCCGACCGCTCCACCGGCCTCGTCTGCGCCCCGGAGCCGGCGGCGCTCGCGGAGGCCTGCGCCTGGCTCGCCGGCCACCGAGAGGAGGCGCGGGCCTGGGGTCTCGCCGGCAGGGCGCTCGCCGAGCGCGTCACCTGGGAGGCCGCGATCAAGAGGCTCCTGACCGCATGAGGGTTGCTTACTTCTCGCCTCTGCCGCCCGAGCGGAGCGGCATCGCGGACTACTCGGCGCTCCTCCTGCCGGCACTCTCGAAGCTAATCGACGTCACCCCTGTGGGCCGCGGTCAGCGCGCGCCGCGCAGCGCGGACCTCCGCCTCTACCACGTCGGCAACGACGCCGGGGCGCACGGCTGGATCGTCGAGGAGCTGGAACGCGAGCCGGGCCTCGTCGTTCTCCACGACTTCGTTCTCCACCACCTCGTGGCCGGGATGACGATCGGTCGCGGCGACGGGCGCGCCTATCTGGCCGCGATGGAGCGCGAATACGGGATCGTCGGGCGGCTCCTCGGTCACGGCGTCCTCGACCACCGCATCCCGATGCTCTGGGAGCTTCGGCCCGAGCAGTACCCGCTCTCGGGCGGCGTCCTCGGGCTCGCGACCGGGCTCGTCGTCCACTCGCGCTACGTCGAGCGACGCGCGCGCGAGGCGGGCTTCGCCGGCCCGATCTGGCGCGTCCCGCACCCCGCGTGGCCCCCGCCTGCGGAGGTCCCGCCCCCCGGACTTCCCGCGGGCCGCTCACCGGTGATCGGCTGCTTCGGCAACCTCAACCCGACCAAGCGCGTGCCGCAGCTCCTACAGGCGTTCGCGCGGCTGCTCGAGCGCTTCCCGGAGGCGCTCCTCGTCCTCGCCGGCGCCGCCGCGCCGCGCTTCCGGCTCGACGAGCGGCTCGACCGGCTCGGCCTCTACGGCTCCGAGGCGGTGGCTCGCTTCGACTACGTCCCGGAGGACCTTCTCTGGTCGCTCCTCGCCGCCTCCGACGTCTGCGTGAGCCTGCGCGCGCCGACGATGGGAGAGACCTCCGGAGTCGCCGTGCGCGCGCTCGCGTTGGGACGCCCGCTCGTCGTCTCGGACATCGGCTGGTTCTCGGAGTTGCCGGACTCGGTCGCGGCGAAGGTGCCCGTGGACGAGTGGGAGGTGGACACGCTCTCGGCGACGCTCGAGCGGCTCGCCGGGGACGCGGCGTTGCGCGAGGGCATGCACCGGGCCGCGCGCGCCTACGCCGAGCGCGAGCACGGCCTCGAGCGGGCTGCCGAGGCCTACGCGGCCGCGGTCGAGGAGGCGGCGGGCGGCGAGGCCGTCCGGGAGCGCGTGCTCGCCGAGGTCGCCCGTGCAGCCGCCGTCGCCGGCCTCGCCTCAGATGGGCCCGAGCTCTTGGAGATCGGCTCGCGCCTCCGCGAGGTCGGGCTCTAATCCGCGAAAAGTGCTGCGCAGTTTCCGCGGAGGCCGCTTTGCCCCATCGCTTCGTTCGGGAAGGAGACTGACGGCCGCGTGCGCGGAGGTGCGCCCGTGAGCTATCCGCGCAGAATGCTGCGCATTTTCCGCGGGGTCTGGTTTGTCCCATCGCTTCGCTCGGGAGTGAGACGGCGTACGGGCGGCGCGGACCGCGCCCAGACGGAGGTTGCCCTATGAGCCTGGGCAAGACCGCGGTCCTCCCTCGCGAGCGCGTGCGCTCACTCGCAGCGGACGTCCCTGTCTGGGCCTGGCTCGCGGGGCTCGTGGCCGTCTCGGCCGTCGTGCGCTGGGTGCTCGCGCGGAGCTCGCCCGCGCCGTGGATCTTCGTCGACGAGCTGATCTATTCCGAGCTCGCGAAGGGCTTCGCGGGTGGGCACGGCTTCGAGATCCGCGACGTCCCGGCCGGCGGCGCCTACGGCGTCCTCTACCCCGTCCTCATCTCGCCCGCCTACGCGGTTTTCGACCTCCTGCCGCACGCCTACGCGGCGGCCAAGGCGATCAACGCGGTCGTGATGTCGCTCGCAGCGGTGCCGGCCTACCTCCTCGCGCGGCGTCTCGTCGGGCAGTGGCCCGCCCTGGGCGTCGCCGTGCTCACGGTCGCCGTCCCGTCGATGGCCTACACGGGGACGATCATGACCGAGAACGCCTTCTACCCCGCCTTCCTCGCCGCCGTCCTCGGCATCGTCCTCGCCCTCGAGCGGCCGACGACGGCGCGGCAGCTCTGGGCTCTGGCGCTGATCGCGGTCGCCTTTCTCATCCGCGTGCAGGCGGTTGCGCTCGTCGTCGCCTTCGCGACGGCAATCGTCGTTTTCGCCCTCCTCGACGAGCGTGCGGCGCGGAAGCGGCTCCGGCCGGGGCCGCTTTTCCGGCGACTTACCGCTTTCTGGCCGACCTGGCTCCTGCTCGGCGGCGGCGTCGTCCTCCTCGCGGTCGTCCAGGTCGCGCGCAGCCGGCCGGTCACGGAGATCCTCGGCGCCTACCGCGCGGCCGGCCGGGTCGGCTACTCGGCCGGCGACGTCGCGCGCTGGTTCCTCTACCACGTCGCCGAGCTCGATCTTTACCTCGCCGTCATCCCCTTCGCGGCCTTCCTCCTCGTCGCCGTTGGGGCCTTCCGGCGCGCGGAGCCCTCGCGGGACGCCCGGATCTTCGCCGCGGTCTCCGTCCCGGCCGTCCTCTGGACGACGCTGCTCGTCGCGACGTTCGCCTCGCAGCCGTCGGTCTCGCGGATCGAGGAGCGGAACATGTTCTACGTCGCGCCGCTTTTCTTCCTCGCGCTCGCGGTCTGGGTCGAGCGCGGCCGCCCTCGCCTCATCCCTGCCGCCGGCGCGGCGGCGCTCGCCGCGGGCCTCGTCGCGACGATTCCCTTCACGCGCTTCATCAACCCGAGCGCCGTCTCGGACACGCTCGCTCTCCTCCCGTGGTGGAACCTCCAGGACTCGGTCATCACAGGCCCGCAGGTGCGACCCGTCGCGGTCGCCGTCTCCGCCTGCCTCGGCGTCTTCTTCGTGCTCGTGCCGCGGCGTTTCGCGGTTCTTGCGCCGGCGCTTGTCCTCGTCGCCTTCGCTCTCGCCGCCAAGCCGATCGCGCAGCGGATCGAGCAGGCGTCCGTGGGCTCGCTGTACTCGGGCACGCGCAGCGTCCCGAGGGAGTGGATCGACGACGCGCTGCCCGACGGCGCCACCGCGGCGGTGGTGTGGTCCGGGAACACGAGTCGCTACGTCGTCTGGGTGAACGAGGTCTTCAACCGGAGCGTCGGGCCTGTCTACGACACGTCCAGCCCGCTGCCCGGGAACCTGCCCGAGACGCCGCTTCACGTGGACGGCCGGACCGGCACGCTCCTCGATCCGGCCGGCCTGCCGGTGCAAGCCGACTACGCGCTCTCCGACGGCACCGAGCCGCTCGGCGGGCAGCCGCTCGCGCGCGACGCGGGGCTCGGGATCACGCTCTACCGAGTGGACGGGCCGCTCCTACTCACCGCGCAGGTCAAAGGCATGTACCCCGCCGACACCTGGTCAGGCCCCGAGCTCACCTACACGCGGCACAAGTGCTCCGGAGGCAAGCTCCTCGTCACGCTGACGAGCGACCCCCACCTCTTCCACGCCTCGCAGGCCGTGACGGCGAGCGTCGGCGGGCACGAAGTCGCGCGGACGAGGGTCCGGCCGGATGCGCGGGACCAGCCGCTCTCCGTACCCCTGTCCGCCGAGGGCGGACGCTGCGTCGTCCGCTTCACGGTGACGCCGACCGCCGTGCCCGCCCAGGTCCTCGGCGGCGACGACACGCGCGAGCTCGGCATCCACTTCACGAGCTTCCGGTACGAAGCTCCGTGAGGATCGTCGTCGACGTCAGCCCGCTCGCGCTTCCCAGGACGGGCATCGGGAACTACCTCCGCGGCATGCTCGCGGGACTCGCGACGGCGGCCGGGGGCGAGCACGAGCTCGTCGCCTTCTCGGCGACCGGCGTGCCGGGCCGGCGCCGGGTCGAAGCGGCGCTCGCCGGCCTCCAGGTCGAGCGGCGGCTCGCCGTCCTGCCCTACGCGCGCGGCCTGCGCTCGCTCTGGAGCCGGCTCCAGTGGCCGCCGGTCGAGCTGCTCGCCGGCCGGCTGGACGTCTTCCACTTCTCCGACTGGATGTACCCGGCGCAGCGGGCCGGCCTGCGCGCGACGACGATCCATGACCTCGTGCCGTTCCGCTTCCCCGAGTGGGCCGCGCCCACGACCCGCCGGATGCACGGCGCGAAGTACGCGAACGCCGCCCGTACCTGCGGGCTCGTTGTGGCGAACTCGGAGTTCACGGCCCGGGACGTCGTCGAGCGCCTCGGCGTGCCCGAGGAGCGGGTTCGGGTCGCCTATCCCGGGGTCGATCCGCTCTTCGGCCCTGACGGAGAGCGCGCCGAGCGGGAGCGGCCTTACGTGCTCGCGGTCTCGACCCTCGAGCCGCGCAAGAACCTCGGCGTCCTCGTCGAAGCGTTCCGGCTCCTGCGGGTCCGCCGTCCGGAGCTCGAGCTCGTCGTCGCAGGCGCCGGACGACCCAAGACGGCCGCGCCGGGCCTCGTCCACGCGGGCTTCGTCTCCGACGAGGAGCTCGCCCGCCTCTACCGGGGCGCGGCGGCCTTTGCCTACCCGTCGCGCTTCGAAGGCTTCGGTATTCCCGTCGCCGAGGCGCTCGCGAGCGGCGTCCCCGCGGTCGCATCCTCGCACCCGTCGCTGGACGAGGCTTCCGGGGACGCGGCCCTCCGGGCCGATCCGGACAGCCCGGAGGCGTGGGCGGACGCGCTCGAGCGGGCGCTCGACGCGCCGGAGGGCGTGCGCCGGCGGGGGATCGAGCACGCACGCCGTTTCACCCGGGAAGCCTGCGGGCAAGCCGTTCTTCACGGATACCTCACGAGCGTCTGACACACTCACCGTCGTGGAGTGGATCGTCCTCGGCGCAGCGCTCGCGCTCCTCCCGCCCGCCGCCGTGCTCGTCTGGCGGCGCCCGATCTATGCGCTCTATGCGTTCGTCGTCGGCCTCGCGCTTCACAACGCCGTCTTCATGCTCCTCTTCACCGCGGGCGCCGGCGGCTGGCAGCTCACGGTCGCGCAGGCGTGGAAGGAGATCCTGCTCGCGGTCGCGCTCGCCCGGATCGCATGGGACTCGTGGCGGGCACACGCCCTCCCGTTCCGGCCCGGGGCGGTGGACGCGGTCGCGCTCGGCTTCGCCGCGACGGCGGTCGTCTACGCACTCGTGCCGCAGGGCGTCCTCGGCGGCGGCGCCGGTCCGAAGGCCGAGCTCTACGCCCTCCGCCACCACCTCCTCCCGGTCGCCGCCTTCTTCGCAGGGCGCGCGCTCGTGCCCGGGAAGGAGGAGCTCCGCCGCTTCGCCGCGCTCGCGCTCGGGGTCGCGGCCGTAGTCGCCGTCGTCGGCCTCGTCGAGGAGTACGCCGTCCCCCTCTCGGCCTGGCGAAAGCTCGGCGCCGCCGCCTACTTCCGCGACCAGCTCGACTTCGGCTCCTACACCGGCCCCGCCGGCCTGCCGGAGAACTGGGTGCTCAACTCCTCCGAGGGGGTCTTCCGGCGGCTCGTCTCGGTCTTCCTCTCCCCGCTCGGCTCGGCGTACCTCTTCGTCGTGGCGCTGTGCCTCGCGGCGACCGGTGTGTTCAGGAGCCGTCTCGCTGCCGCCGCCTCGGTCGCAATCTTCGCCGGCCTCCTCTTCACCTTCACGCGCTCGGCGCTCCTTGCCCTGGCGGGCGGTCTCGTCGTGCTTGCGCTCGCCCTCCGCCGCCCTTGGCCCGTCGCTGCGGCGGCCGTCGTCGTGGCGGTCGGCGCCGCCTTCGGCGCAGCTTTTCCGAGCATCGCGCCGAGGACGCACTTCTTCCCGGAGGACATCGCGATCCAGGAGCAGATCGCGAAGGAGAAGGGCGGCCTCCCGCAAGGGAACCCGGTCGAGGTCGGCTTCTCCGATCCGTCGTCGAAGTCCCACCTCGCCGAGCTCCGGCGCGGCGCCGACAGCCTCGGCGACCACCTCGAGGGCTACGGCCCCGGGAACTCCGGCCAGACGGCGCTTCGCTTCGGCGTCGCGAGCCGGGCGGGCGAGAGCGTCTACCTCGAGCTCGGCGCCGACCTCGGCGTGCCGGGGCTCTTCTTCTGGACGGCGTTCTCGGCGCTCGCCCTCGTCGGGCTCTTCCGCCGCGCGTGGGCGGGAGACGCGCTGGCCGCTGGCCTCGCCGCGGCCGGCGCTGCGCTCTTCGCGATCGCCGTCCTCTCGGACGTCTGGGGCAACCCCTGGAACACGTACGTCTTCTGGTGGCTCGCCGGGAGCGCGCTCGCCCTCGCTCCCCGGACTGAGCCGGCCACGGCTCCGGCGCCGGCACGGCTGCAGCGGGCCCATGCCTGATCTCGTGAGGGTCGGCATGGACGTCTCGCCGCTTGCCCAGACGCGGGCGGGGACGGCGCGCTACATCGAGAGCCTCACCGCCGCGCTCGAGGAGGAAGGCGGCGTTCGCCTGCGCCGGTACGGCTGGGGAGGTCGGGGTCGCGGGACAGCGGCCGCGCGTGACGTCGCCTGGTACCTGGCCGCGCTCCCCGAGCGGGCGCGGCGAGACGGCGTCGACGTCCTCCACTGCCCGACCTTCCGGGCCCCGGTGCGCTCGTCGGTTCCGCTCGTCGTCACCTTCCACGACGTCGCCGTCCTCCGCCACCCGGGCACCTTCAACCGCTGGGCGCGCGCGTACAGCGCGCTCGCTCTCCCGCGCGTGGCGCGCGCGGCCGCGGCGATCGTCGCCGTCTCCGAGTTCACGAAGGGCGAGCTCGTCGAGCTGCTCGACGTCCCCCCGGAGAGGGTGCGCGTGATCCCGAACGGCGTCGGGCCGCAGTTCGCGCCGGAGGGGCCGGCGACGCGCGGTGAGTTCGTCCTCGCCGTCTCCACGCTCGAGCCGCGCAAGAACCTCGCCCGCCTCCTCGAGGGCTTCCGCCACGCCCGGCTCGACGGCTGCGAGCTCCTGGTCGTCGGCGCGCGCGGCTGGGGCGGCGTCCGGGTGGGCGGCGACCGCGTGCGCTGGCTCGGCGAGGTCGGGGACGAGGAGCTCGCCCGCCTCTACCGCGGCGCACGCTGCGTGGCCTATCCGTCGCTCTACGAGGGCTTCGGCCTGCCGGTGCTCGAGGCGATGGCCTGCGGCGCCGCGGTCATGACGTCGAGGGCGCCCGCGCTCCTGGAGGTCGCGGGCGGCGCCACGGTGGCCGTGGACGCCCTCGACCCGGAAGCGATCGCCGCCGGCCTCGAGGAGGCGGTAGCCCGCCGCGAGGAGCTCGCCCGGGCGGGGATCGAGCGCGCCGCCCGCTTCACGTGGAGCGGGGCAGCCCGCGCGACCCTCGAGGTCTACCGAGCGGTCGCCCGGTGACTCAGAGGCCGGATGGGCCCGGGAGGGCGGGGTGACGAGCGCGCACACGCGCCCGCCCGCGCCTCTCGTGGTCATCGACGCGGACGTGCTCGGGCGCGAGCGCACCGGAGACGAGACCTACGTCGAGAACCTCCTCCGCGAGCTCGCGCGGCTCGACCACGGGCTGCGGCTCGCGGCGCTCACGCGGCGGCCCGAGCTCGTCCCCGAGGGAATCGAGGCCGTCGTCGTGCCCGCCGGGAGCCAGATCGCGCGCATGAGCCTCGCGGTCCCGCGGGCGCTCGGGCGGCTTCGGCCGCGCCTCGTCCACTTCCAGCACGCGCTCCCGCTCCGCTGCCCGGAGCCGGGGATCGTCACCGTCCACGACCTCTCTTTCGAGCGCGACCCCCGGCTCATGGGGCACGCCGACCGGCTCGTCTTCCGCGCCGTGGTCCCGCGCTCCGTCCGGCGCGCCGTCCGCGTGATCACGGTCTCCGAGCGGACGAAGCGCGACCTCGTGGAGCTGTACCGTGTCCCCGAGGAGAAGGTCGTCGTGATCCTGAACGGCGTCGACCCCGCGTTCCGGCCTGGGGACGGGCGCCGCGACTACGCCCTGCTCGTGGGCGCCGTCCAGGCGCGCAAGGATCCCCTCGCCGCCGCCGACGCGGCCGCCGCCGCCGGCCTCCCGCTCGTCGTCGCCGGGCCCGCGAAGGACGCGGCTCTCGCCCGCGAGCTCGCGCGTCGCGGCGCCACGCTGCGTGGCTACGTGCCGAAGGAGGAGCTCGCGGAGCTCTACCGGGGCGCCGCCTGCCTCGTCTTCCCCTCGCGCTTCGAGGGCTTCGGCCTGCCGGTGCTCGAAGCGATGGCGTCCGGGACGCCGGTCGCCGCCGCCGACGAGCCCGCCCTGCGCGAGGTCGCCGGCGACGCTGCCGTCTTCGCCTCGCCCGGGCGGCTCGGGGACGCGATCCTGCAGGCGCTCGCCGAGCGCGACCGGCTCGTCGCCGCCGGCCTCGAGCGGGCTCGCCTCTTCTCCTGGGAGGAGGCAGCCCGCCGCACCGCCGAGGTCTACCGCGAGGTGCTCGGGTGAAGGTCTCGGCCGTGGTGGTCTCGCACGGCCAGCCTGCGGAGCTCTCGCGCTGCCTCGCCGCGCTCGCGCCGCAGGTGGACGAGGTCGTCGTCGTCGCGAACGTCCCGGGCTCGGTCGGCGAGCTTCCCAAGGGCGTGCGCGTGCTCGAGAGTAAGCGGCCGCGCGGCTACGGCGCCAACGTCAACGCCGCCGTCCGCGCCGCCACGGGAGACGCAGTCGTCGCGGCGAACCCGGACGCGATCGCCCGCCTGGGCGCCGTCGCCGCGCTCGCTGCGGTCATGGAGGAGCGGCCCCGCTGCGGCATCGCCGGCCCGCAGCTCCTCTACCCCGACGGGACGTGGCAGCCGTCACGACGCCGCTTCCCGACCGTCGCCGGCACGCTCGTCCGCCGGAGCCCGCTGCGGTGGCTCCTCGACCCCAAGCGCCTCCAGCGGCGCCACTACCTGCTGGACGAGCGCCCGGCCGGGCCCGTCGAGGCCGACTGGATGCTCGGCGCTTTCCTCCTCCTCCGCCGCGCGGCGTTCGAGGAGCTCGGCGGCTTCGACGAGGGCTTCCGCCTCTACGGCGAGGACATCGACCTCTGCTACCGGGCTGCAAAGGCGGGCTGGGAGCGCTGGTACGTCCCGGCCGCGGTCGTCGAGCACGCCTACGCCGCGGAGATCGACCGCCGCTTCCTGACGCGGCGGACGCTCTGGCACCTGCGCGGCATGGCCCGCTTCGTCCGCAAGCACCCCGAGCGACTCAGGGCTCTCGTCTAATGCGGCTCGGGGAGCGTGTCGGCCGAGGTCTCCTCCTCCGCGTGCGCCCGCCCGGCGACCGCCGCCGAGATGTGCACGGGCGCTGCTCGGTCTGCGGCGCCGAGGGCCGGTTCGCCTTCAACTCCTGGATCCTCCCGCCCGAGATGCAGCATGACCTCGGCGACCCTCGCCTCATCGAGGCGTTCGCGGCCCGGGAGAGCCTCTTCTGCCCGGCGTGCACGGCGTCGCTCCGAGTCCGGCGGCTCGTGGACGTCCTCCTCGAGCACTACGCCGAGCGGGCGACAACCCTCGCCGAGCTCGTCCGCGAGCCCGGGTTCCGCTCGCTTGGGATCGCTGAGATCAACAGCATCGGCCCGATCCACCCCTTCCTCGCGCTGTTGCCGAGGCTCGCCTATTCCGAGCACCGCCCGGACACGCCGCCCGGCGCCGAGAGTGGCGGCGTCCGCAACGAGGACGTCTGCAGCCTGACCTACCCCGACGACGAGTTCGACCTCGTCCTCAGCTCCGACACGCTCGAGCACGTCGCCGATCCGGATCGCGGGCTCCGCGAGCTTCGCCGCGTGCTGAAACCGGGTGGCCGCGCGGTGCTCACCGTCCCCGCGGTCCTCTCGCGGGCCGAGAGCGTCCGGAGAGCCGCGCCCGGTCCCCTGCACCTCCTGCCGCCGCAGCACCACGGGCGCGGCTCGGGCCCGTTCGCCCTCGTCTCCCGGAAAGGCGACCTGCTCGTCTACACCGACTTCGGCAGCGACTTCGCCGACCGGCTCCGGGCAGCCGGACTCGAGCCGGAGGTGCACTCCTACGGCGACGACCCCGACGTCTCGCCCGTCTTCTGCGGGATCGCGGGCGGCTCGAGCTCGATTTCGATGGGGTGAGAGAGCGTGAAGCCGGGGATGTACTCGAAGCCGGGCTGGATGCCGAGCTGCCGCGAGTCTCCGCCGCCGTAGTCGGCCGGCGCGAACGTCGGGTCGACGGTGACCGTAACGACGAACGGGACGCCCGGCACCGGGATCAGGTACTCGACGATCTGCCGGGTGTGAATTGTCAGGCGCTTCTCGACGAAGGGTCTGCCTTCCGAGATCTGATGCTCGCTCGTGTCGGTGGGAAGCTTCGAGAGGACTCGCGCGACGGTGATCGTCACGTGGCCGGGCACGTCCTCGCCGCCCCAGGCCGCGCGTGAGGCGATGACCTTCACGACTCCGGGCCCGGGCTTCGCGGCCCAGAACTGGTAGTACTTTGCGACGTTGCCCATCCAGCCGTCGCCCATGACGCCGTAGGAGCTCTGCACGAGCCGGAGCGGCGGGGCGATCCGGTAGAGCGTCTGGTTGGTCGTCCGCCGGATGACCCTCCCGACGATCTCCGCCTTGTTGTCCACGACCGCGTAGCGCGCGTCCGGGAACTCGGGTGAGAGCCGCCCGTTGGGAGCGGCGATCTGGAGTGTCCAGTTCGGGCCCGGCGTGGGCGCGCTCGAGTCGAGGCTCGTGAGGTAGTAGAGGTTCGGGTTGAAGAACTCCGTCAGCCAGATGCCGTTCGCGTCGTTGACCGCTGTGGCGACGAGGATCGAG
>JBGPNP010000021.1:0-14216 GCA_041487575.1 Gaiellaceae bacterium
CGCGATAAGCCGGGGTCGCCCTGACGGCCGGAACGGCCGCGCAGCTGGTTGTCGATCCGCCGCGCCTCGTGACGCTCGGTTCCGAGCACGTAGAGGCCGCCGGCGTCCACGACACCCTCCCCGAGCTTGATGTCGACGCCGCGGCCGGCCATGTTCGTCGCGATCGTGACCGCCCCGAGTTGCCCGGCGTCTTTGATGATCTCAGCCTCGCGCTCGTGCTGCTTCGCGTTCAGGACGGTGTGCGGGACCCCCTGTCGCTCGAGGAGCTTCGCCAGGTGCTCCGAGACCTCGACCGAGATCGTGCCGACGAGGATCGGCTGGCCCAGCTCGTGACGCTCCTTGATGTCCCCGACGACGGCCACGTACTTCGCTTCTTTCGTCTTGTAGATGTAGTCGTTCTTGTCGGCTCTCTGAACGGCGACGTTCGTCGGAATCTCGACGACGCTCAAGTCGTAGATCTCCTGGAACTCTTGCTCCTCGGTCTTCGCGGTGCCCGTCATCCCGGCGAGCTTCTCGTAGAGTCGGAAGTAGTTCTGCAGCGTGATCGTCGCGAGCGTGACGTGCTCCTCCTTGATCGGCACGCCCTCCTTCGCCTCGACGGCCTGGTGGAGGCCCTCCGACCAGCGGCGGCCCTCCATGATCCGGCCTGTGAACTCGTCGACGATCTTCACCTCGCCGTCCTGGATGACGTAGTCGACGTCGCGCTTGTAGAGCGACTCGGCCTTCAGAGACTGGGTCAGGTGGTTGACGAACTGCGCGTTCCGCGGGTCGTAGAGGTTCTCGATCCCGAGCGCGCGCTCGACCTTCTCGATGCAGGACTCCCTCGGCGCCACCGTCTTGAACTTCTCGTCGTACTCGTAGTCGGCGTCGTCCTCGGGCTGCGGCGCGCCCTTGGGCACGAACTTCGCCGGGACGCCCTCGAGCGTGCGCGCGATGCGCGCGAAGTCGTAGTACGTCCTCGCGGCGGTCTCGGGCTCGCCGGAGATGATGAGCGGTGTTCGCGCCTCGTCGATCAGGATCGAGTCGACCTCGTCCACGATCGCGTAGGAGTGCCCCCGCTGGACGCAGCCGGCCAGCGAGGTCGACATGTTGTCGCGCAGGTAGTCGAAGCCGAACTCGGAGTTCGTGCCGTACGTGATCTCGCCCTCGTAGGCGGCCTTGCGCTCGGCGAAGGGCATCATGTTCCGGATCGAGGCCGCCCGCATGCCGAGCGCCTCGTAGACGGGACCCATCCACTCGGTGTCGCGGTTCGCGAGGTAGTCGTTCACCGTGACGAGGTGGACGTTCGCGCCGGTGAGCGCGTTCAGGTAGAGCGGCATCGTCGCGACAAGGGTCTTGCCCTCGCCGGTCTTCATCTCGGCGATGTCGCCTTCGTGGAGGACGATCGCCCCCATCACCTGGACGTCGAAGTGGCGCATCCCGACCGTCCGCCTCGCCGCCTCGCGCACGGCCGCGAAGGCCTCGAAGACGAGGCTGTCGAGGTCCGCGCCGTTCTCGGCCCGCTGCTTGAACTCGACGGTCTTGGCCGCGAGCTCGGCGTCAGAGAGCCGCTCGAAGTCGGGTTCGAGCGTGGCGACGTAGTCGGCCTGCTCGGCGAGCCGCTTGAGGCGGCGTCCCTCGCCCATGCGAAGGACGCGTTCGAGTGCACCGTAGCTCGAAGACATCGGTCAGCTAGTCAAGGGTAGCGGTCACAGGGGATCAATCGTCAGGTCCCAGAGATCGTCAGCAACCTTATCGGCCCGGGCGACGAACGACTCAAATCGGGCCGAGCCGCGCCGGTCGAGCTCCTCCACCGCCGCGCGGACGAGGACCGCGAAGGGCTCGAGCACGTCCTCACCGTCCACGATGGCGTGCCTTCCGCCGCCCGGCGGGCGGACGACCTCGATCGAAGTCGCCCCCGCCGGGCCACCGAGCTCGATCTCCTCGGAATGGAGCTCGACCGCTCCGACGAGCCACTCGGTCTCTCCCTGGCGGACGGCGCGGGCGACGTAGGGACGTGCGACCTCCGCGTCCAACTCGGCCGCCACTCGCTCGAGGACGGCGGCCGGGACGGAGGGCTCGGAACGCAGGCGCCCGCGCCGCGCGACGAGCTCGAACGTCGCGACCGGCTCGCCTGCGAGCTCGGAGAGCTCGACGAGCGCGGTCGCGTCCCACTCCCGGGCTCGAGCGAGGCCGGACACCCCGCTCTCGACCCAGCGGAACGTACGAGGATCGTGGATGTCGTCGCTCAGATGACCTGCGGCTCGATGAGACCGTAGTTCCCGTCGCGACGGCGGTAGACGACGTTGACGTCGTCCGACTCGACGTTGCGGAAGACGAAGAAGTCGTGCCCGATGAGCTCGAGCTGGAGCACGGCCTCCTCCGGCGTCATCGGCTTCACCGCGAACTGCTTCGTCTTCACGATCACCGGCTCTTCCTCATCGGTGAGCACGGGCCGCCCTTCGAGCCCCTGCTCCACGTGGCGACTCGAGCCTCGGCGCCGCTTGTCCCGGTAGCGGTGGACCTGCCGCTCGAGCTTCTCGGCCAGGAGGTCGATGGAGGCACGCATGTCGGTCGAGCGCTCGCTCGCCCGCAGGATCGGACCCTTCGTCCAGATGGTCGCCTCGGCGACCTGGTTCTCGGAGATGGACGGGTTCTTCTCGACCGCGAGCTCGAGCTCGAGGCGGGTCGCGTCGTTCAGGTGCTTGTCGAGCTTCCCGAGCTTCTCCTCGGCATACCCCCTGAGAGCCTCGCTCACCTCGACGTTCTTGCCCTTGACCTGAAGTCTCACCAGAGCCTCCTCGTCGACGTTGGTTCCCAATCTATCGGATTCGCCGCCGGCTTCTTACAGGCGGACGGCGCGGGCGAAGGTGACGACGTGTACCGCCTCGGCGCCCGCCCGCCGCAGGGCACGAGCCGCCTCCGAGACCGTCGCGCCGGTCGTGTACACGTCGTCGACGAGGGCGAGCCTCGGCGGGGGCCGGGTCGCAGGACGGAAGGCGCCCTGGACGTTGCGGCGGCGGGCGGCGCGGTCGAGCCCTCGCTGGCGGGGTACCGGACGCGCGCGCGCGAGCGCCGCCACGACCTCGAGTCCCCAGCTGCGCCCGAGCGAGCGCGCGAGCGCCTCGGCGGTCGAATGGCCGCGCCAGAGGTTCCTGGCCGGGTCCGCCGGCACGAAGACGAGGGCGTCGACCACGGGGCGCGGCACGACCTCGACCACGAGCCCCGCCGCGGTCCCGGCCAGACGCCGCAGGCCTCGCTCCTTCCAGGCCGAGACGAGCGCGCGTGCCGGCCCCTCGTAAGCGACTGCGCTTCGCGCGACGGCGAAGGAAAGCCTGCGACCGGAGCACTCCCGGCAGCGCTCCACGGGCCACTCCGTCGGGGCTCCGCAGCGGGCGCAGAGCGGTCCGCGGAGGAGGCGCAGCAGGCCGAGACAGGCGTCGCAGACGGCTCGTTCCCCCAGCCCGCAGGCGGCGCAGCGCTCAGGAAGGACGAGATCGAGGAGCCCCACCACAACTGCCAGCGTACGTCGCTAAGACGTACGAAAGGCCCGCAACTTGTGCCGAAGCGCGCGAACCTGTGACGATCAACGCGCGGCGGGGTACCGGAGGACGCTGTCGGCGAGCTTCGAGGCGTCGCCGAAGATGCCGGCGATCGCGAGTCCCTCGTCGGGCACCTTCGTGCCGGGAAGGAGAGTGGCGCTCCGGATCGCCGCAGCCCGCCCCACCTGGCAGTCGGCGCCGATAGCCGCCGGGCCGCGGATCTGAGCGTCGGCCTCGACGACGACGTTCCGGCCGAGGACGATCGGGCCGTCGAGCCGAGCCGTCGCGTCGATCTTGCACCCGTCCTCGGCCCAGACCCCGGGCGCGTACTCCTCGCCGGGAATCTCCACGCGGACGTGGCCGAGGACGGCGTCGAGGATCGTGTTCCGGAGCTCGTCGAGGTCGCCGACGTCGTTCCAGTAGGCCATCGTCGTGTAGGCGTAAATGGGTTCGCCGGCCGCGACGAGGCTCGGCCAGATGTCCTCGCCAAAGTCGACGAGCGTATTCGCAGGGATCCGTTCGAGCAACTCGGGCTCGATCACGTAGACGCCACAGTTCGCGAGGTCGGACCGCTCGTCGCCCCGCCGCGGCTTCTCCTGGAAGCCACGGACGCGCGTGTCGCGGTCGAGGATGACGACGCCGTAAGAGGACGGGTCGCCGACGGGTTTCACGGTCAGAGTCGCAAGCGCCCCGGTGCGCCGGTGGTGGCCGAGGAGGGCGGTGACGTCGATGTCGTGGAGTCCGTCGCCCGACGTGACGAGGATCGTCTCGTCTCCCCAGAGGGCCTCGAGCTTCTTGACGCCGCCGGCGGTGCCGAGGAGCTCCCGCTCGAGCGACCAGTGGATCGACATGTCGAGGCTCGAGCCGTCGCCGAAGTAGCGCTGGATCATCTCCGGGTAGGCATGGAGGTTGATGCCGACCTCCTTGACGTCGTGACGGTGCAGGAGGTTCAGGAGATGGTGCAGGACCGGCCGGTTCGCGACGGGCATCATCGGCTTGGGCAGGAAGTCGGTCAGCGGCCGCAGGCGGGTCCCGAGGCCTGCCGCCATCACCATGGCCTTCACCGCCCGACCTCCGCAGGCGCAACTTTCCGGAGCGACTCGGCGTACGGCGGCCGGTGCACCCCGAGCTCTGTGACGATCGCGCCGATGAGATCGGCCGGAGTGACGTCGAAGGCCGGGTTCCGGGCCGGGAAGCGCGCGCTCACCTCGGCGGGGTCGCGCTCCTCGATCGGGATCTCCTCGCCGTTCCGCGTCAGGAGGTCGATCGTCGACGTCGGCGCGACGACCGTGAACGGGACGCCATGGCGTTCGGCGAGGACGGCGAGCGGGTACGTGCCGATCTTGTTTGCCGAGTCGCCGTTCGCGGCGATGCGGTCGGCGCCGACGAGCACGTGGCTCACCTCGCCGCGCGCGATCAGCGAGCCGGCGGCGGAGTCCACGACGACCGTGTACGGGATACCGACGCGCTCGAGCTCGTAGGCCGTCAGGCGGGCGCCCTGTAGGAGCGGCCTCGTCTCGTCCACGAACACGTGCTCGAGGAGGCCGCGCGCGAACGCGCTTCGCACGGCGCCGAGGGCCGTCCCCCAGCCCCCGGTCGCGAGGCCACCCGCGTTGCAGTGGGTGAGCGCCCGCGTGCCTGGCTCGAGCAGGTCGGCCGCGTGCTCGGCCATGGCGCGGCAGCGGGCCACCTCCTCCTGGTGGATCTCGCGCGCCCGCTCGGCGGAATCGCCTCCGTAGCGTCGCATCTCCGCGATCGCCCAGGCGAGGTTCGCGGCGGTCGGCCTCGCGGCGAGGAGCACGGCTGCGGCCTCGTCGAGGTCCTCTCCGTGCGCCGCGGCGAGCGCGTAGCCGTAGGCGGCGGCGATGCCGATCGCCGGCGCGCCGCGCACGGCCATCTCCCGAATCGCCCGGGCGACGCCGGCCGCCGAGCGGCAGACGAGCTCGACCTCCTCGTCGGGCAGGCGCCGCTGGTCGAGGAAGACGACGCGGTCGTCCTCGAGCCGCAGGATGTCGTGGGGCTCCAGATCGCCGCGTGCCGGAAGAGTCACGGCAGGGTCCGACGCGAGCGAAGCGAGGCGTCGTAACTCGCCGGCCGGAAAATGCGCAGCATTTTCCGGCTATGTACCTTCGGACCACGAGGCCAGGTACTTCGCCTGCTCGTCGGTCAAGCGGTCGATCTCGATCCCCATCGTCTCGAGCTTCAGCCGGGCGATCTCGCGGTCGATCTCCTCGGGGACGACGTAGACCTTCGGCTCGAGCTTCCCGGCGTTCTGGACGACGAACTCGGCCGAGAGGGCCTGGTTTGCGAAGCTCATGTCCATGACCGCGGCCGGGTGGCCCTCCGCGGCCGAGAGGTTCACGAGCCGCCCCTCGGCGATGAGGTACAGCCGACGCCCGCCGGGGAGAGCGAACTCCTCGACGTTCGGCCGAGCGACCCGCGTCGACACCGACAGGCTACGGAGCGAGGGCAGGTCGATCTCGACGTTGAAGTGGCCCGTGTTGGCGAGGATCGCGCCGTCCTTCATGCGCTCGAGGTGCTCTTTCGCGATGACGTTCTTGTCGCCGGTCGCGGTCACGAAGATGTCGCCGACCCCGGACGCGCGCTCCATCGTCATCACCTCGTAGCCGTCCATGAGCGCTTCGAGCGCGCGCAGAGGGTTGATCTCCGTGACGATGACCAGGGCGCCCATGCCGCGGGCCCGCATGGCGACGCCGCGGCCGCACCACCCGTACCCGGCGACGACGAACTTGCGCCCGGCGAGCAGGACGTTGGTGGAGCGAACGATGCCGTCGATGGTGGACTGGCCGGTTCCGTAGCGGTTGTCGAAGAGGTACTTCGTCTGTGCGTCGTTGACGGCGACGATCGGGAAGGCGAGCCCGCCCTCCGCTTCGAGCGCCTTCAGCCGGGTGACGCCCGTCGTCGTCTCCTCGGTGCCGCCAAGGATGTCCCCGAGCTGCTCCTGGCGAGTCGAGTGGAGCCGGACGATGACGTCCGCCCCGTCGTCCATCGTCAGGTGTGGGCGGTGGTCGACAGCAGCGGTGATGTGAGAGCAGTACGTGTCGTCGTCCTCGCCACGGATGGCGAAGACGGGGACGCCGTACTCGGCGACGAGCGCGGCGGCGACGTCGTCCTGCGTGGACAGCGGATTGGACGCGCAGAGGAGGACGTCGGCGCCCCCGGCGACGAGGGCGCGGACGAGGTTCGCCGTCTCGGTCGTGACGTGGAGGCAGGCGGAGAGGCGGTAGCCGGCGAGAGGACGCTCCCGCTCGAAGCGCTCGCGAATGGCGGCGAGGACCGGCATCTGCCGGTCGGCCCACTCGACGCGCGCAATCCCCTGCGGCGCGAGCGCGAGGTCCTTGACGTCGTGGCTGGGAGCGGTCGTGGCCATGGCGCGAGGGAGTCTACCCTCCGCGGTCCGCCCGCCCGTAACGGTCTTCCAGGCGCACGACGTCCTCGAGTTCCGGGGTCGAGACCTCGAGTACGACTGAGTCCTCGAGCGCACGCCAGCGGTGGACGGCCCCCGGGACGAGCCGGAACGCCGCGCCTGGGTCGACGATCTCCACCGTGCCTCCGATCTCCAGCTCGATCCGGCCGCTCTGCAGGTAGACCGTCTCGTCCTTGCGCTCGTGGAACTGGAGGCTGAGCTGCTCCCCCGCGCGAACGAAGATGACCTTGCCGCAGTAGCGGTCGGTGAGGGCGAAGATGATCTCGTGGCCCCATGGCTTCTCGACACGGCGGACGTCGAACGCGAACGACCCGAGAGCGGGCACGGGATCCGTCACGGGTCCGATCCTACGCGGCGAGCCACTCGGGGTGGGCGGCGAGGTACTCGCCCGCCGCACGGAGCTCCTTCGGCGTGTTGACCGTCAGCCACACGCCCTCGTGCCGGTAGCCGCAGAGACGGCCCTCGGCGGCGAGCTCCGGGAACGTCGTCCTCTCGTGGTCTCCCCGCTCGGGAAACCGGGCGAGCGCTTCATCGCCGAGAACGTAGACCCCGCAGTTGACCCAGTAGGGGACCCGGCCCGCCTCGCGGAAGCCCGTGACGGTGTCGCCCGGGCCGAGGTCGACTATCCCGAACTGCGACTTCGGACGGGCGACCGCGATGGTCGCCGCGGCGCCGGCGGAGCGATGCCGCTCGAGCAGCGCAGCAAGGTCGACGTCGAGGAGCTCGTCGCCGTTCAGCGCGTAGACCGGCCCACGCTCGTTCCGACGCAGGGCGGCGAAGCGAATGCCGCCGCCGCGCCCGAGCGGCTCCGGCTCGCCGGCGGCGACGATCTCGGCGCCGAGCCCGGAGAGCGCCGACTCGAACTCCGCTTCCTGGCCGGCGCCGCAGGCGACGATGACACGGCGCACGCCGGCCCGGACGAGCAGAGCGACCTGGTACGCCGCGAGGGGCCGCCCCGCGACCGGAACGAGCGGCTTTGGCTTCCCGGCGGCAGCGTCGCCCAGCCGCTCCGCCTTGCCGCCGGCGAGGACGATCGCCTCCATCTAGCCGGGTCTGTCCGGCGCCGGCTCAGGCTCCTCCGTCTCGGGGAGGCCGAGCGTCGTTGCCGTCGCGCGCCCGATCCCCTCGTACGTGAAGCCGGCGGCGCGCGCCGCCTCCGGGTCGAGGAGGTTCCGTCCGTCGATGATGAGCGGGTTTCGCATCGCTGCCCGCACCTCGGGCGACACGAGCCCCCGGAGCTCCGGCCACTCGGTGACGACGACGGCAGCGTCGGCGCCCGTGACGGCGTCGAGCACCGTCTCGCAGAGCTCGACCCCGTGCATGAGCGCGCGCGCCTCCGGGAGCGCGACCGGATCCCAGCCGCGCACCTCCGCCCCTTCCGCGAGGAGCCGCGCGGCGAGGACGAGGCTCGAGGCCTCGCGCATGTCGTTCGTGTTCGGCTTGAACGCGAGCCCGAGGAGCGCGATCGTCTTTCCCTGCAGCGTCTCGAGGTGCTTCGCAAGCTTGCCTACGACGCGGCGCTTCTGCAGCTCGTTGACCTCGATGACGGCGTTCAGGAGCTGGAAGTGGTAGCCCGAGTTGCCGGCAAGCTGTTTCAAAGCCTGGACATCCTTGGGGAAACAGGAGCCCCCGAAGCCGATTCCCGCCCGCAGGAAGTGCGCGCCCAGGCGATGGTCGAGACCCATGCCGCGTGCGACCTGCTCGACGTCCGCGCCCGTCACCTCGCAGACGTTTGCGATCTCGTTGATGAAGCTGATCCGCGTCGCGAGGAAGGCGTTCGACGCGAGCTTGATCATCTCGGCTGACGCGATGTCGGTGCGGACGATCGGCGCGCTGATGGGCTCGTAGAGGGTCGCGACGCGGTCGCCGTCGGACTCGACGAAGGAGCCGACGACGATGCGGTCCGGCTGCATGAAGTCGCAGAGGGCGTTCCCCTCGGCGAGGAACTCGGGGTTCGAGACGTAGCCGACGCGGGTGAGGCCGCGGGCATCGAGTGCGGCCCGGACCTTCTCTCCCGTACCGACCGGCACCGTGCTCTTCATGACGAGGACCGTCCGCTCGGCGAGCTCGGGCAGCTCGTCGAGGACGTGCCAGACGGCCGAGAGGTCCGCGTCGCCGGAGTACGTGGGCGGCGTGCCGACGCAGACGAACGCAAGACGCGCCTTCGCGAACACCTCGCCGATGTCGAGCGTGAAGCGGAGCCGGTCGCGGGCCGTCTCGATCAGCTCCGAAAGCCCCGGCTCGTGGATAGGGACGTGGCCCGCCCGGAGGTCGGCGACGCGCTCCGGGACGACGTCGCGCACGGTCACGTCGTGCCCGAGGTCGGCGAGGCAGGCCGCCGTGACGAGACCGACCCAGCCGGCGCCGATGACTCCGACCGGCTCCCTGGTCACTGCGGGGCCCGGAGCGGCTTCATGCCCTTGGCGATCGCAAGCATCGTCTCGTTCGTGAGCTTGTCGAGCAGCGTGTTCACGACCCAGTAGGCCGCGCCGTTCTCGACGATCCCGACCATGTGGAGCTTGGAGCCGTTGAAGTACAGGCGGTACTCACGGCCCTTGATCGTCCGGACCGAGCTCGGCCCACCGAGGATCGGGGCGTCGGGCCAGGCGAGCTCCTGGATACCCCAGTAGTCGGTTCCTGTGAGCTGGTACACAAGCCTCACGGCGTCGTGGCCTTCGAGCCGGTAGACGCGCATGGGGCCGGAAGCGCCCGGATAGAGGCGCGAGTACTGCTCGCGCACCGTCGGGACGAGGAGGGGGAAGCGGACCTGCTGTTGCGCCTCCTGGATGAGCGGCCGCACCGAGTCGGGATCGACCACGACCTTCGGGGGCTCGTGTTTCGGGGTCTCGTCGATCGCGCCGGGTCCGAGAGTGTTCTTGAACGTCTGGCCGAGGATGACGCTGAGCATCGTCGTCATGGCCGTATCGGCCGGGGCCGCCTCGGCCTCCCCGTCGCCAAAGAGCTGGGCGACGACCTTCGCCGCCTTGTCCGCCCCGGCGACGTTCGGGTCGTAGAGCACCTTCGTATGGAAGTAGTCGAACTTGTCGGCGTTGCCGCCGCTCGCGGCCTGGTAGCCGCGCTGCGACAGGAGGTACGCCGCCTCGTCCGCGGCTCCGGCGACGCCGTTGCCGTTCAGCACCTGGAGCGTGACCTCTGAGGGCGGAGGCGCGGTCGGCTCCTTCGGCTTCTTCCCCGTCGCAACGGCGGCAGCCCGGCCGGCCGCAGCGACGTCCGGCGTGAGGAACTCGTGGACCGCGGTCCGAAGCGCCTCCACGGACGTGGAAAGCTCCGCGTAGCCGGTGACCTGGTTCGGGTCGATCTGAACCTGGAAGAAATGCCCGGCGGGAAGCTCGTAGGCGAGCCGCGCGTAGCCGTAGATCGTGTCGAAGTCGAGCTTCTTGCCGCCCCCCGCGCCGACCTCGACGTTCTCCGTGATCGAGTTGATGATGGGCGGGAGCTTCGTGAGAGCGACGAGGCCGGAGACGCGCTGTTTGAACGCCTTGATGAACTGCTGCTGGCGCGCGATCCGGTAGAAGTCGGAGTCGGTGTGGCGATAACGGACGTAGTCGAGCGCGGCGCCGCCGGAGAGCTTCTGGTAGCCGGGCTGGAGGTTGATGGTCGCGTAGCCCGGGCCGTACGAGTTGTCATTGAAGTATCGGCGGTCTACGTCGACGTAGACCCCCCCTACCTTGTCCACGATCTGCTTGAAGCCGTGGAAGTTGACCGTGACCATGTAGTTGACCGGGATGCCGGTCAGGTCTTTCACGGTCTGGAGCGTCCCTTTCGGCCCGCAATACAAGTACGCCTCGTTGATGCGCGAGCGGAAGGCGGAGCGGCCCTTGCACGCCGGGATGTCGACGATGAGGTCTCGCGGGAACGAGAGGAGCGCGATCGTCTTCGTCTTCGGGTCGGCGCGGATGAGCATGATCGTGTCCGAGCGGGACTCGAGACTCGACTCGACGCCGGCGCGCTTGTCGTAGCCGATGACGATGGCGACCGTCGGCTCGCCCGGAATGGGCGCGGCGAGAATCTTCTGAGCCTCGATCGCCTCGGGGGTGTGCGCGCGGACCGCGGAGACGCTCTCGTTGATGAAGAGCCAGGCGCCGCCTGCGAGCGCGCCCGCCGCCATGAGGACGGCGACGGCGATCCAGAAGAGAATCTTGCCGACGAGCCGAAGCGGGCCGCGGGTAGGTACGCGATAGCGCGAAACCGGCGTCGGCGCAGTCGGCGGAAGGACGGTCCGGCCGTTCGTCTCGGCTCGGCCGGTGCCTCTCTTCAGCGTCGTCCGCATAGGCAAACGTCGCCGTGAGGCGACGGGCGCAGGATACCTGAGCGTGCGGCGGTCTCAGGACTGACTCGGCGGCCGACGCTCCCCGTAACTTCGGGGCACCCCAGCCCACCACCCGGCTGCGATCCTAGCGCGAAAAATCGCGCACGTGTGTGACGCAGGGTGCCGAGATCGTGTCGCATTGTCGCGACTTCGTAACTTCGCCTAAGCGGGCTCCCGCCCTGCATGCGCGCGGTCGAGGACGGCTTCGGCGAGGCGCACCCCCGCCACCATGCTCGCGAGCTTCTCGTAGACGACGTCCCAGCTGCGCGTCCGCAGGCCGCAATCCGGGTTCACCTGGATCCGCTCCACTCCACCGAGGACGTCGGCGGCGTAGAGGATGCGGTCGCGGACGAGCTCCGGAGGCTCGACGTAGTCCGAGTGGATGTCGAGCACGCCGAGTCCGACGTTCGGGTAGCCGTGGTCGCGGAAGAGTCGGAGCGTCTCCGCGTACCCGGGCCGGTCCTCGTCGCGCGTCCCGAGCGCGCGGGAGTCGCGGTTGGCGAACTCGAGCTGGAGCTCGAAGCAGTCCTCAAGCGCGAGCGCGGCCGGCCAGAGCGCACGGTAGTCGGAGAAGCAGATGTGCATGCTCTTCTTCGCGGCCACGCCACGCACCGACGCGTTGAAGCCTTCGACCACAAGCGGAACCTCGTGCGGCTTCGTGGCCGCAGCTGGTTCGTCGATCTGGATCCAGCCGGCACCCGCCTCGACGAGGCCGCGCACGTCGGGGAGGATGACCCGCTCCGCGACGTCGGCGACGAACCGCTGCCGCGCCTCGTAGCGGTGCTCGGACGAGGCGCCGAGGCGCCCTGCTCCTGCGTAGTGCTCGTCGAACGACCAGTCGACCATCGTGTAGGCGCCCGTGAGCGGTACCTTCACGGCCCGGTCGGTCGCGGCGGCGACGAAGCGGAACTCGTCCACGTCGTAGGGCGCGTCGATCCGCGGGGGCTCCACCACGGCCGCCTTCGAGTAGTACTTGTTGTCGAAAGCCCGGACGGTGCCCCGCGGCTCGAAGCCCCGCGCGTGCCGAGCGACGTGGTCGTACATCTCCGTCCGGCGCTGCTCCCCGTCGTAGACGACGTCGAGACCCGCCCGTTCGAGGAGCGCGAGGGCATACCGCACTGCCCAGTCGTCCACCTCAGCCAGCTCGGCAGGGCCGAGCTCGCCCCCGCGGAGGAGCGCGAGCAGCCGCTCGAACGCGTTCACCGCGAGGCGCTTTCCCCACCGCTCCGCCTCGGCCAGATCGCTCTCTTCGATCGGCCGTCCCGCGAACGCCTTCACGCGCCAGGACGGCTTCGCGAGGCTGCCGATCTCTCTCGTGACGAAGTGGACGCCGCTCACGCCGAGATCACGCGGCCGCCTCCAGCGAGGCCTTGGCGAGCCCGAGCACGGCGAGCTTCCGCCGGGCGATCGGCTCCGGGACGAACTGGAGGTCGCCGTTCGGCGCGAGGGAGACCCCGCCCGCCGTGCGCCCCGCCAGTTCGAGGGCGAAGGTTCCGATCTCGGCGGGGTCCTCGAGCGCCGACGAGCGCGAGTCGATGACTCCCGCGATGATCTCCTTCGGGAACCCGGGCGGGACGGCGTCGAGCGAGGTCGCGTAGAAGTCGACGCCGACCGCGTCGACCGGCAGCTCCGCACATTCGGGGAGCGCCGAGGCTGCATCGCCGAACGGGAGCTGGAGCGCGAGGGGAACGCCACCCGGGAGCTCGGCCAGCGCGGCGCGCAGCTCCCGAACGCCCCCTTCGCGGGCGAGGAAAGGGTCGCTCAGGACGACGAGAGCGCACCCGGCGCGGGCGTACGCCTCGATCTGCGGGGCGAGGACATTCGCGGCAAGCGCCTGCGCCGAGACTGCGTTCCCAGCGGCCCGCGCGAAGGCGAGCGGAGACGGGAGCGTGGCAAGCCACCGCCCCGCGGGCAGCAGAGGCGGCGGAAGAGGCATGTCGAGGCGCGGCTCGCCCTCGACGAGGACGGCACGGTAGAACGTGTTCGTCTCGAGGAAGCGCGTCAGCGGCCGCGCGTCCAGTCCTCGGGCAGCCTCCACAAGCGGGCGAAAGAGGTCTTGCCACCCCAGCATCCCGTCGGAGAGGAGGTCGAGGCCTGCACCCTCCTGCGCAGCCACGAAGGCAGCGAAATCGAGCTCGCGCTGCTCAGCCACGGCCGCCGAGGTCGTGCGCCCGCGATCGAGGTCGCGCGTCGCCTGGACGAGCGCCTCGGAGCGCGGATGGATGCCGGGAACGAAGGCCCTCACGGCCCTATCGCCCTGAGACTGCGATCTTGTTCTCGGCATGGCGGAGCTGCTGCTCGACCTTCCAGCGGTCGATCTCGACGTCGCCCGCCTGGGCTCGCGCGAGCAGCGCGCGCGCTTCCTCCGCTTCGCCGCGCGCGAGCTCGACGTCGATCTCCTCCGCCCGGACGGCCTCGTCGACGAGGACGATCGCCCGGTCGCGCTGGGCCTTGAAGTACCCTGCCCCGGCCGCGAACGCCTGCCACTCGCCGTCCGCCTTCACCCGGATCTCGCCGGCCCTGAGCATGGCGACGAGGGGAGCGTGGCGCGGGAGGATGCCGATCTCGCCGGCCGCTCCGGGAACGATCAACATCTGGGCCTCGCCCTCGAAAACTGCCCCCTCCGGCGTGACGAGCGAGAGGTCGAACGTCTTGTCGGGGCCGTCGGCCACGACGCGCCTAGGCCGCGCGGTCCTGGGCGAGCATCTTCTGGCCCTGCTCGACGGCCTCCTCGATCGTCCCGGCCATGTAGAAGGCGCCTTCGGGAAGGTCGTCGTGCTTTCCCTCGATGATCTCGGAGAAGCCCTTGATCGTGTCAGCGAGCCTCACGTAGCGGCCCTCCGTGCCCGTGAAGGCCTGGGCGACGAAGAACGGTTGCGTGAGGAAGCGCTGGATCTTGCGCGCCCGCTGGACGACC